>CAZCPH010000006.1:578-18978 GCA_964500105.1 uncultured Mariniphaga sp.
ACGCCGTATTCACGATCAGAGTAACCGGTCATCCGGACCGTTTGTGGAAGTAAACTGTGCTGCCATTCCTTCGGAATTGATTGAAAGCGAACTTTTTGGACACGAAAAGGGTTCGTTTACATCTGCGGTGAAACAACGAAAAGGAAAGTTTGAACAAGCCAATGGCGGAACGCTTTTTCTCGATGAAATTGGCGACATGAGTCTTTCAGCGCAGGCCAAAGTGTTGCGTGCCCTGCAGGAAAACGTGATTTCAAGGGTTGGCGGCGACAAACACATTAAAGTGGATGTACGCGTAGTAGCGGCTACCAACAAAAATATTTCAAAGGAAATTGAAAACGGAAGGTTTCGCGAAGATTTGTACCACCGGCTGAGTGTAATTCTGATTCATGTACCACCTTTAAATGAAAGGTTGGACGACATTCCGCTGCTGGCCAGTCATTTTGTAAACCTTATTTGCAACGAATATGGCATGCCCGAAAAAAGCATTACAGATGATGCCATAAAAGAACTGCAAAAAATAAGCTGGACGGGAAATATCCGTGAATTTCGCAATGTAATAGAGCGGTTGATTATTTTATGCGACAAGCAGATTACCGGCGACGATGTGAAAAAATTTGCTGCCCCGCTGAAATAGTTGAAAACAACTATTGCGGTGTTTCAAACTCATCGTTTTCTTTATTCTGTATGTAGGTTTCGATGTGACGATCGTATTTTACCTCGTAAATATCCTTTATTGTAACGATAATACCAGTTTCCAGTACGCCGCCAAATTTTTCGTTCATGGCCGTGCCAAAAGTTTTCATCGATGGCGAAAGGTTCATGTAGGCATTGATCAGAGGGGGAACATTTTCCCCAAAATGCCGCACCGACTGCACCAGAATCCGGTAATCCTCCTTGTACTCTTTCCCGGTGAAAAGCGCTTTCATCTCTGCCTCATTGTAATCAAATTCCACCGGATTTTTAGGATAAACCAGTTGTTCCCTGTCGCGAAAATATTTTTTGAAAAAATATTGAATCAGGTTCCTTGCTTCGTTGTGAAAATGTTGATACATAGTCACTTTGCCGAAAAAGTATTGAATTTCGGAGTGGTCAACCGTTAATGCGCCCAAACCATCCCAAAGGTTGTCGAGTGCAAAAAGCGCTTTGGCACCTGCCTTGCTCGACTGGTAAGCCGGTTGAACAAACGAACGGCCAAGTTCCAGTGTGTGCGGTAAATACTCTTTTATAAACCGTTCAGACATATGAAAAAGTCGCGAGGTGGCCATCTGCACTTCACCATTTACGTCCAGCGGAACTTCTGAGCAGAGCATGTAGCGGTATCCTCCCAGTATTTCACGGGCATCCGGATCCCAAACAATGAGTTGCTTATAGGGATAATCTGCTATGTCAAAATTGTCAATGTCGGTTTCCTTTCCTGTACCTCCTCCTGCGTCTCTGAAGGTGATTTCCCGTAATCGCCCAATCTCGTGCATTATGGAAGGAGAATCCTGGTGGGAAAGAATATAAATTTCATTCCCTCCTTTGTTGGTTTTGCGCAACAACTTGTCGGGCGTCAGCTCGGCAATAATCTGTTCCTTCGGAAGTGGTGCAACAATTTCTTTCATTAATTATTTATTTAAACGAAACGGTGTGCAAAATTAACAAAATAGGTATATGTTGATTCTGAATGAACCATTAATTTCTGTTTTCAGCCTGTGCAGGCAACTGATAAACTGTGTCTTTTACCCATTCTGCCCACTGCTGGTGGGTTTTTGTTTTGTCGAACGAAGAATGCGGAATGGGCTTTCCAAAATAGATGTGAACATCGGTGTTTCTGTGCCGCATGGTTTCATCTGGCAGAAAAAACATCTCGAGGTTCCACTTTATGCGGAAAAACTTTCTGAGGTTAGCCAGCCGGTAAAACCGGTTGGTGTTGCGTCCGCTTACAAATACCGGAATCACATCCCGTTTGTATTGAATGGCTTTGGTAATAAAGTGTTTTTTCCACTCCAGGTCCACAACTTTTCCCTTAATTTTTCGGGAAGCCAGCCCCGATGGAAAAATTAAAATCTGTGCATCTGAACTGTAAGCATCACTCAGTACTTTTGCGGCGTCGCGACTGTGTGCACCATGTTTGTTTACAGGAACAAACACATCGCGTAACTGCGGAATGTTCAGCAAAATATCGTTGGTCAGAAATTTTGGGTTTCCAAGCTTTTCATCAACCGTTTTCAGCAGCAGCAATCCGTCGAACCCACCCAGCGGATGGTTGCTGGCAAAAATAAAATGGCCTGCATCCGGAACATTTTCCAATCCGTGTAAATAGCGTTTTACATTGAATTCTTTTACAACCTGATCAACAAATGCAGTTCCCTTGAGGTGTCCGTTGCGTTTCAGCAGGTCGTTCACAAAATCAATGTGCATAATGCGGTTGATGTACCGGTAAACAAAGCCTGGCATAAAACGCGCCAGCGCAGGACTTTTCGAAGCAAAAACCTCGCGGATATTAATGGGCCTGAACGGAGTTTCCTTTCCTGGTTCTTCCACAACTTTTTTCTTTTCGGTTCAATAAAATTCTTCTGCAAATTAAATCGATTCGAAAAACAAATGGCCGTTTTATCTTAAAAAATATTTTCAGTTTCTGTTTCAAAACAACTTTAAGGTTTTCTTTTAAACCGGGTTGAACCTGTTTTGATGAGTTATTAACGGTTGTTGAAAAACTGTTTGTTGAAAATAATTTCCTGAAAATGTGTTGGTTGGTTTTGTCTGTAAACAGCTCTCCGGAATTTTATAAACAAGTCGTCAACATTTTTTCAACAAAAAGCGTTTGTAAAGCTGTGGAATAAAGTGGAATAAAGTGGAATATTTTGGAATAAATTCTTACTTTTACCGGTAAAATTAGAACTCACTAAGCGAAATGACAGAATTCACAGGGACATATAACGCAACCATCGACGACAAAGGGCGCATTGTGCTGCCTTCTGCCTTCAAAAAGGAGATGGGCGACATGGCTCTGGAACCGCTTGTTATTGAGCGAAATCTGTTTAAAGATTGCCTGGATATTTATCCCGAGAGATTTTGGAAAGACCGGGTTGAAGCGTTTAAAAGCACGCTCGATCCGTTTGATGAAGAAGACGATGCGTTTCTTCAGTTTTTTTACGAAAACTTCATCAAACTGGGTATGGCAGCCAATGGGCGGATTAATATACCCACAGAATATCTGGATTACGGGAATCTGAAAAAGAATGCCCGATTGATTGGCATGGGCCTTTCCATTCGTATCTGGGACGCAGATGTTTACCAGAGCCAGCGCATGGACAAATCGACATTTGCACAACGATTTAAAGAGAAACGGAAACAAAAATCGGCGGAATAAATGGCAAACCCGTATCACATACCCGTTATGCCCAATGAAAGTATTCAGGGATTAAATCTTTATCCGGGAGCGCAGGTGGTTGATGCAACTTTTGGTGGCGGAGGTCATTCGCAGCTTATTCTGAACCAACTGGGTAAGGGAAGGCTTTTTGCGTTCGACCAGGATGAGGATGCCGCTGCCAATATAATACACGACGACCGGTTGTTTTTTGTACGGCACAATTTCAGGTACCTGAAAAATTTTTTGCGGTATTTCGATGTACAGAAAGTAAGTGCTGTTTTTGCCGACCTGGGGGTTTCTTCGCACGATTTCGATGTAGCTGAGCGTGGTTTTTCATTCCGGTTCGACGACAAGCTCGATATGCGTATGAACCGAAAAGCCGGACTCGATGCTGCCGATGTTTTGAACCATTACAACGAAGAGCAGCTGGTTTTCATTTTTAAAATGTATGGCGAACTGAAAAATGCCCGGCGTCTGGTATCCGAAATCGTCAGTTTCAGGAACAGCCAACTTATTCAAACCACCGGACAACTGAAAGAAATCGCTTCGAAATGTGCGCCGCGTGCCATCGAGAATAAATACCTGGCTCAGGTTTTTCAGGCACTTCGCATTGAGGTAAACGATGAAATGGAAGCATTGAAGGAATTTCTGCAGGCGGCTCTCGAAGTTTTAACACCGGGCGGCAGGCTGGCTGTTATAACCTATCACAGTCTGGAAGACCGTTTGTGCAAAAATTTTATGAAAACCGGAAATTTTGAAGGGAAGGTTGAGAAAGATTTTTACGGGAATCAGGAAAGTCCGTTCCGCCTGGTGAACCGGAAGGTAATTATTCCACAGCCGGAAGAGATTGAGGAAAATGTACGCGCAAGAAGCGCAAAATTACGCATAGCAGAAAAGATTTGACATGACAGAGAAGACGAAAAACAGTAAAAGAAAACCGGGAATGAAGTCGTTTTTGGGCGGCACCATACTTACCGACGAGCGGTTTACCCGGCAGCTTCCGTTTCTTGGACTGCTTGCTTTTCTCGCATTGGTGATTATTACAAACCGCAACTGGTCGGAACGTACCATCCGCCAGATAGAGGCGGTGCAGGATACACTGGATGAACTGCGCTCCGAATCCATAACCCTTTCAGCACGCCTGATGGATGCCAGCAGGCCGTCGGAAGTTGTGGAAAAAGTGGAAGAAGCCGGACTTGAACTGGAAGAGCCGGTTCGTCCGCCACAAAAGATTGTTGTTCAAAAAAATAAATAAAGGTGGAAATCAGAAAATCAATTGTATCACGAATTGCCATTATCTACTTTTTTCTGTTGATTTTTGGTGTGGTGGTCATTTTTAAAATGATTTCCGTTCAACAGATAAAAAATGACAAGTGGGAACAGATTGCCAAAAATCTGAAAGAGAACACCATCCTTGTTGAACCCAATCGCGGGAATATTTGTGCAGATGATGGCAGTGTGTTGGCCACTTCGGTTCCGGGCTATTTTGTGCGAATCGATTTGGCGGCCGAGGGAGTGAAACGGGTTTATGCCGCCGAGAGCGATTCGCTGGCCTGGTATCTCTCGCGGTTTTTTAAAAATGCTTCTCAGCAGGAATACAACCGAAGGTTAAATGCCGCTTATAAAAACGGAAACCGCGGTTTTATGCTCACTCCGCGCAAAATAGATTATCAGGAACTCCAGCAAATTAAAAAATTTCCCATTCTCAGGCGTGGCCGGTTTGGCGGCGGAATGATCATTGAGCAGGAAAACCAGCGGGTTACTCCGCTTGGATCGCTGGCACTACGCACCATTGGCGATCTTAATAAAGGTGCTTACGGTGGTGTTCACGGAAACATTGGCTATACCGGTCTGGAGGGTGCATACGAACAGTATTTGAAAGGAAAAGAAGGTGTAAGTTACCGCGAAAATCTGTCGGGAAGCTGGGTTACACGCACCGAAATAGAACCGCAGGATGGTATGGACATCATCACAACTATCAACGTAAAATTACAGGATATTACCGAAAGTGCGCTGTTGCGGAATTTGGAAAAGCATGATGCCGACTGGGGAACTGCCATTCTGATGGAGGTGGAAACCGGCGAAATTAAGGCCATTGCAAATTTAGGCCGCGAAAGCGACGGATATGCCGAAAATTACAATTACGCTTTGGGGCACGCAGGAAATTACGAACCTGGTTCAACCTTTAAGCTTATTTCGCTGATGGCTGCCATGGAAGATGGGTTGGTGGATACCGCTGATGTTTACGACACCGGCAGCGGCGTGTGGAAATACCGCGACCGCACCATTTACGACAGCGACTATCGCTATGGCGGACACGGTGAGATGACCGTAAAAGAGATCTTCGAGAAGTCTTCCAATGTGGGTGTGGCAAAAATAATAACAGCAGCATACGAAAGTAATCCCAGAAACTTTGTTGACCGGATTTACGGATTCGGGTTGAACAAACCTCTCGGACTGGAAGTGAAAGGTGAAGGAAAACCGTTTTTCAAATACCCCGGCGATTCAGACTGGTGGGGAACAACACTTGCATGGATGTCGTACGGTTACGAATCGAAAATGACACCGCTTCAGGTACTAAATTTTTACAATGCAGTGGCCAACGGCGGGCGAATGGTAAAACCACGTTTGGTAAGGGAAATAAGAGACAATGGTGTGCTGGTGAAACAGTTTAAAACCGAGATTTTGAATCCCATGATTACCACACGCGAAACCATTGGAAAAGCACAGAAGCTGCTGGAAGGGGTTTGCGAAAACGGAACCGGCCGCTCGTTGCAAAATCCATGGTTCAGAATTGCCGGTAAAACCGGAACTGCACAGGTTTCTCAGGGGCAGTCTGGATATCAGAAAGGAATGTACCTGGCTTCTTTTGCAGGCTATTTCCCGGCTGACGATCCGAAGTATTCACTTATTGTAACGGTAAATAATCCGCGTGGAGGCGCTTTTTACGGGGGTTCGGTGGCCGGTCCGGTATTCAAGGAAATTGCTGAACGGGTTTATGCTGTGCGTAACATGTTTGAGGAAGATGCGGAAGAAGAATCTGGTGAACCGGGCATACCTGTTTTTCCAAATTTCGAAAAAGGAAATTCTGAGCATATTATTCGTGTTGCCCGTGAGTTGAAAATACCCAACATCACAGGTGAACCGAAAACCACTCTGGCCGCAGTTAAAAAGATGGACGACCGGATTGTTCTCGATGAAGTTGAATTTCAGGAAGGCAGAGTGCCCGATGTTCGTGGAATGGGTGCCAGCGATGCCATTTTTATTCTTGAAAATGCCGGGTTAAAGGTGAAAATCAGAGGAGTTGGGAAAGTAAAAACACAATCAGTAAATCCCGGATCAGGATTTTCCCGGGGAACTACGGTTTATTTAACACTGGGTTGAAAATGAAACTGAAAGAACTGTTAAAACATATCGATTTTTTGGAAGTCAGGGGAGAAACAAATCCTGATGTTTCCGCAGTGGAATTCGATTCACGAAAAGTGAAACAGGGAACTCTTTTTATCGCACAAAAAGGTCTGCATGCCGATGGTCATCAGTTTATACCGAAAGCTTTAGAGAACGGCGCCGTTGCAGTAATTTGCGAAAAGTTTCCCGAAAATATACCTGCCGGAACAGCAATGGTCAGGGTGGCAGATTCAATGGAATCCACCGGGCAGGTCGCTTCAGTTTTTTACGGAGACCCTTCGCGTAAAATGAAAGTGGTTGGGGTAACCGGAACAAACGGAAAAACAAGTATCGCCACGTTGCTTTTCAGGCTGTTTCGCGAGCTGGGTTACAGTGCAGGGCTTATTTCAACCATTTCTTACCGCATAAACGACCTGGAGGAAACGGCTTCACATACCACTCCCGATGCGCTGAAAATTCAACAGCTGATGGCAAAAATGGCCGATGCCGGTTGCCGATTTTGTTTCATGGAAGTGAGTTCGCATGCTGTTCATCAAAAACGCATTGCTGGAATCGAATTCGCCGGCGGGGTGTTTACCAACATTACCCACGATCATCTCGATTACCACAAAACATTTTCAGAATATATTAAGGCAAAACAACGCTTTTTCGATGTGTTACCGGCTTCAGCGTTTGCTTTAACCAACATCGACGATAAAAACGGACTGATTATGGTTCAGAATACCAAAGCCCGTAAAATTACATACTCGAACCGCGCAATGGCCGATTTTCGCTGTAAAGTGCTCGAAACTCATTTCAACGGAATGTTGCTGAACCTCGACGGTCAGGAAGTCTGGACCCGGTTTGTAGGAAAATTCAATGCTTCAAATTTGCTTGCAGTTTTTGCCACAGCCGTAAATCTGGGGCAGGATTCCGGCGAAGTTTTAACCCGCATCAGCAATCTGGAGCCGGTTAAGGGACGATTTGAAACCATACGGAGTATGGATGGAAAACTGGCCATTGTTGATTATGCCCACACTCCCGATGCATTGAAGAATGTATTGACTGCCATTGCCGGAATTCGCACCGGAAACGAACAGGTGATTACCGTTGTGGGTGCCGGCGGCGACCGCGACAAAACCAAACGGCCCGAAATGGCACAGGAAGCCATTGCAGGCAGCGATAAAGTGATTCTTACTTCTGATAATCCGCGAACCGAAGACCCTGCGCAAATTATCCGCGACATGGAAGCGGGCGTTGAACCCAAATGGAAGAACAAAGTAGTTTCCATTGAAAACCGGCGTGAAGCCATAAAAACCGCGGTATTGCTGGCACGGTCAGGAGACATCATTCTTATTGCCGGCAAGGGGCACGAAAATTATCAGGAAGTGAATGGTGTGAAACATCATTTTGATGACGTGGAAGAAGTGAAAAAATGCTTCGGCATGGAAGATTAAAAAAATTAAAGTATGCTTTATTATTTGTACGACTGGCTTGCAGAATCCAACATCCCCGGAATCGGAATGTTTCAGTACATTTCGTTCAGGTCGGCTGCTGCAGTTATTCTTGCACTTTTTATTACCACGGCCTTTGGAAAGAAAATGATCCGCATTTTGCAGAGAAAGCAGATAGGCGAAGAAGTGCGTGATTTGGGACTGGAAGGCCAGGTGCAGAAAAAAGGTACGCCAACCATGGGCGGGCTTATTATTCTTTTTGCCATTATTGTGCCCACTCTGCTTTTTGCCCGTCTCGACAATATTTACATTTTGCTGATGCTCATAACCACAGCATTTTTAGGGCTCATAGGTTTTATCGACGACTACATCAAGGTTTTTCTGAAGAATAAAAAAGGGTTGGCCGGCAAATTTAAAATACTGGGCCAGGTCTGTTTGGGGCTGTTTGTGGCTGCAACCCTTTTTCTGAGCGACGATGTTATGGTTCGCGAAAATGTTCAGACAGCGTCGGGTAACGATTTGCGCGAAATTGTGGTTGACCCGGTAACCGGACAGCAAAAACTGGAGTACGTTACCAAAGATGTAAAATCTACCAAAACCACCATACCGTTTATAAAAAAGAACGAATTTGATTATGCCTGGTTGGTGGCCTTTGCCGGCGATGCTGCTTCGTGGCTTAAATGGGTGGTTTATGCGCTGGCCATTATTTTAATCATTACCGCTGTTTCCAACGCAGTAAATCTAACCGACGGGCTCGACGGACTGGCAACAGGCACTTCGGCAATTAGCGGCGCCACGCTTGGGGTTTTGGCCTATGTGAGTGGTAACGTTATTTATGCCGATTACCTCAATATAATGTACATACCCCATGTGGGCGAGCTCACCATTTTTGTTGCAGCTTTTATCGGGGCAACCGTAGGTTTTTTGTGGTACAACTCTTTTCCGGCACAGGTTTTTATGGGCGATACCGGAAGTCTCGCACTTGGTGGTATTCTGGCGGTGTTTTCTGTTATTATCCGCAAAGAAATTCTGATTCCGCTGCTGGGCGGCATTTTTCTCATCGAAAACTTGTCGGTTATGATTCAGGTGCTCTGGTTCAAATACACCAAACGGAAATATGGCGAAGGCCGCCGGGTGTTTTTAATGAGCCCCATTCATCATCATTTCCAGAAAAAGGGGATGCATGAAGCAAAAATCGTAGCCCGGTTCTGGATTGTGGGAATCATTCTGGCGGTTTTTACTGTGGTTACATTGAAAATCAGATAAAAATATAAATAATTGAAATTGAGAAATAAACTGGTCATATTGGGTGCAGGCGAAAGCGGGGTTGGTTCAGCCATCCTGGCGCAAAAGCAGGGGTATGCCGTGTTTGTTTCCGACTTCGGAACAATCAAGGAAAAATACAAGACTATTCTTTCCGAATACAAAATTGATTTTGAAGAGGGAAAACATTCTGAAAATAAAATTTTTGAAGCCGAAGTTGTGGTAAAAAGCCCCGGAATTCCGGATACTTCACCATTGGTGAAAAAGTTGCATGAAAAGAAGATTCCGGTGATTTCAGAAATTGAATTTGCGGGAAGATACACCACTGCAAAAACCATTTGCATAACCGGAAGCAATGGCAAAACCACCACAACACTACTTACTTACCACATTTTAAAGAATGCAGGGTTAAATGTTGGTTTGGCCGGAAATGTGGGCAAAAGTTTTGCCTGGCAGGTGGCCGAAGAGCAATACGATGTTTACGTCATTGAGCTTAGCAGTTTTCAGCTCGACGGCATGTTCGACTTCAGGGCCGACGTGGCAGTTTTGCTCAACATTACACCCGACCATCTCGACCGTTACAACTACAACATGCAAAATTATGTGGATTCGAAATTCCGCATTGTTCAGAATCAAACCCAAAACGACTATTTCATCTATTGTGCCGACGATGAAATCATTCAGAAAGAATTTTCAGAGAAAAAGATAAAAGCTGCCTGTATTCCTTTTACACTGAAGGAACCGGCCAATCCGGGAGCGGGCATTTCAGCAGAGAAATTGATTATAAATTTTAACCAAAAACAATTCAGTATGTCTATTCTGGATTTATCATTACAGGGAAAACACAATACCTACAACTCCATGGCTGCAGGCATTGCAAGCATGGTTTTTCAGATTCGGAACGAGCAGCTCCGCGAAAGCCTTTCAGGTTTTCATGGTGTTGAGCACCGGCTGGAGCGGTTTTTAAAAGTGCACGGAATAGAGTTTATAAACGACTCTAAGGCGACCAATGTCAATTCAACCTGGTATGCGCTGGAAAGCGTTCCCAAATCTATTGTATGGATTGCCGGTGGCATTGACAAAGGCAACGATTACACCATGCTGAAACCACTGGTGAAGGAAAAAGTGAAGGCCATTGTTTGTCTGGGAAAAGACAATTCGAAGTTGCATGCTGCATTCGACAAAGTATTGAAGAATGTGGTGGACACATCGAGCATGGAAGAAGCTGTAAAAGCAGCGTATTACCTTGCGCGAAACGGCGATACCGTATTGCTCTCGCCGGCATGTGCCAGTTTCGATCTTTTCGATAATTACGAAGATCGTGGAAATCAGTTTAAAGAACAAGTGAGGAATTTGTAGATGAATTTGGTTCAGTCGAAAATATTCAGGGGCGACCGGGTAATCTGGATTGTGCTTTTGCTGCTCTCGCTGCTTTCGCTGTTAATTGTTTACAGTTCAACCGGCGCTTTGGCTTACCGGCAGGCGGCCGGCAATACCATGCATTTTCTCATCCGGCAGATTTTTTTCCTGGGTTTCGGGTTGGGATTGATGTTGATGATGGTCAATTTTCTTTCGGTTAAAATTTATTCCATTCTGGCCAATTTGCTCATTTATTTAAGCATTGGCCTGCTTCTGGTTTCTGTAGCCATGCAGTTTGCCGGTATTTCCAGCGGCAGTGGCCGAACGCTTGATATCGGATTTATCTCATTCCAGCCCGCTGAGCTGGCAAAAATTTCCCTCATTATGTTTTCAGCAAAGGTTTTGGGGAAAAACCAGAAAACCAGGGAAGAACTTAAAAAGGCATTTTACATTATTATAGTGCATACCGTTGTGGTTTGCGGATTGATTTTCGTTTCAAACTTTTCCACTGCTGCACTGCTTTTTGCAACCATTTTAACCATGTTGTTTGTGGGGCGTGTTCCGTTTAAATATTTGCTTATTGTGGTTGCTGTTGGCGCCGGACTGGTTGTTGCCATCTATTTTCTGGCCGACCAGTTTCCGTCTGCTCCAACCCGCATGCATACAGTAAAGGGAAGAATTGACCGGTTTATAAACGGCGATCCCAACGAAGCAAAAGGCATTACCCAGGCCGATTATGCCAAGCTGGCCATTTACGAGGGTGGAATTTTGGGGAAAGGCCCGGGTCGGTCTGATGTAAGTAACTATATGGCAGCTGCATACAACGATTTTATTTTTGCCATTATTGTTGAAGAATACGGGTTGGTCGCCGGAGTTTTTGTGATGTTTCTCTACCTGATTTTCTTTTTCAGGGCAGTGGTTATTGTGCGGCGTGCCACCCGAACCTTTCCGGCGTTTCTGGTCACCGGGTTAACCATGGTTCTGGTGTTCCAGGCGATGATAAATATTGGTGTTTCAACCGGTGTGCTACCGGTTACCGGTCAGCCGTTGCCCTGGGTAAGCCTGGGCGGAACATCGCTTTTGTTTACTTCGGTGGCTTTTGGCTGTATTTTGAGTGTGAGTTATCAGAATCAGGTGAATCGCGAGATTCAGAAACCGCCGATACAGGTGGCTTTGCCTGATGAAGACTATGAGATAAACAAGTAGAATGAAGATAGAACGGGTTATAATAAGCGGAGGAGGCACAGGTGGACATATTTTTCCCGCCCTGTCCATCGCAAATGAAATCAGCAAAAGGTTTCCCGATGCTGAAATTCTGTTTGTTGGTGCGCTGGGTCGCATGGAGATGGAGAAAGTTCCTGCCGCAGGATACAAAATTATCGGATTGCCGGTTACCGGATTTCCGCGTAAACCGGGCATGAAAATGATCACATTTGTGGTCCGACTGATGAAGAGCAACAGGCTGGCCAGAAAAATAATCAATCAATTTATGCCGCAGATTGCCATTGGAGTAGGGGGTTTTGCAAGTGGTCCCCTGCTCCGGGCAGCTGCAAAAAAAGGCATTCCGACACTTATTCAGGAGCAAAATTCGTATGCCGGAATTACCAACAAACTGCTGGCAAAGAAAGCCGAAACTGTTTGTGTGGCTTACGACAATATGGAGCGTTATTTTCCCAAAGAGAAGATTGTTCTAACCGGAAATCCGGTCAGGGAAAATCTGTTAACAAAGGTTGATAACAGCCGGGAAGCCATTGAAGTTTTTGGTTTGAAGAACCCGGGAAAAGTGATATTAATTGTTGGCGGAAGCCTTGGCGCCCGTTCAGTAAACAACGCTGTGCTGAAAAATATTTCATTGATAGCTGAATCGGATGTGGAAGTGATCTGGCAAACCGGCTCCATTTATTATCAGGATATTCTGGATAAGATGAGGGATGCAACACCCGGAAATTTGCACATTCATGAGTTTTTAACCCGGATGGATTTGGCCTACGCGGCTGCAGGTGTTGTTATTTCGAGAGCCGGGGCAGGAACCATTTCCGAGCTGTGTCTTGTTGGAAAACCGGCCATCTTGGTGCCATCGCCAAATGTGGCAGAAGACCATCAGACCAAAAATGCTAAAGCTCTGGCTGATAAGGGCGCAGCTGTTTTGATTCCAGATAAGGATATTGATGAAAAGTTGCTGCCAGAAGCCATTCGTCTGATAAACGATGAGGAATCATGCAGGAATCTTTCAGAAAACATAAAAAAACTGGCAAGGCCAAACGCCACCAGGCAAATTGTAGATGAAGCAGAAAAACTATTGAAAAAATGAACAGCCTTCAAAATATAAAGAATGTCTATTTCCTTGGAATCGGGGGTATTGGGATGAGTGCCCTGGCCCGGTATTTTAAACATTCTGGAAGGAATGTGGCAGGCTATGACCGTACCCCGACAGCCCTTACCTTGGCGCTGCAGGCAGAAGGGATTGACGTCCATTTTGAGGATGACATCCGCTTTATTCCTTCCAAATGGAACCCCGCTGAAACCATTGCCGTTTATACACCAGCTTTGCCCGACGATCACAAAGAGCTTTCCTGGTTTAAAGAGAAACCAATGTGGCTGATGAAACGTGCAAAGGTGCTGGGAATGGTTTGCAATGAGCGCAGTTGTGTTGCCGTTTCGGGAACTCACGGAAAAACCACAGTGAGCACCATGACTGCAGTTATTCTGAGTAAAACAAAAGCTGGGTGCGGAGCTTTTTTGGGCGGAATTTCCAAAAACTTTGGAAGCAATTTACTGTTGCCCCCTGAAAGTTCGCCGTGGATAGTTGCTGAAGCTGATGAGTACGACCGGTCGTTTTTGCACCTGCAGCCGCAACTTGCACTGATAACTTCAATCGATGCCGATCACCTGGATATTTATGGTGACAAGGGAAAAATTACAGAATCGTTTGAAAAATTTATTTCGCAAATAAAGGCGAGCGGAAAACTGGTGGTAAAAAAAGGAGTGAACCTGGATTTGGCCAAAACCAATGCCCGGGTTTTCAGCTATGCGCTTAAGGAAGATGCGGATTTTTGCGCGGTAAACCTTCAGTTGAGCAGCGAAGGCGGATTTTACCGTTTTGATTTGAAAACTCCCGACGGAATTATAGCTCATTGCAAATTAAATTATCCCGGACTGATTAATGTTGAAAATGCCGTGGCTGCATCGGCACTGGCTTTTCTGGCGGGTGCAACAGCCGATGAGATCAAATCGGGACTTGAGGAATATCAGGGGGTTTTGCGCCGTTTCGATGTGAAATTCAAAAGCGAAAAGCAGATGTATATTGACGATTATGCACATCATCCGGCAGAATTGAGAGCGGTTATAAGTTCGGTGAAGGCGCTGTATCCAAACCGGAAAGTGACCGGGATTTTTCAGCCTCACCTCTATTCGCGGACACGCGATTTTGCCGCAGAGTTTGCCGAAAGTCTCGATTTGCTCGATGAAGCGATTCTTGTACCGGTTTACCCGGCACGGGAAGAGCCCATAAAAGGGGTTTCTTCGGAAATGATTCTGGAGAAAATGAAAAACGAACAAAAACTACTGGTGGAGAAAGATGCGGTTGCGGATTTGTTGGCAACCCGGCAAACCGACGTGGTGCTGACAATGGGTGCCGGTGATATAGATGGAATTGGAAATCAGATTATTGAAGTGTTGAAAAATAAAAACTGATGTTGCAAAGAATAGTAAAATTGGCAGGTTATATTTTGCTGGCTGCATTTTTAGTGGTCACCCTGGCTTTTTCGTCGCGCGAAAGCCGGAATGTTGCCTGTCGCAATATCGAAATCGAATTCAGAGACGATGAAATAATAAAAACCAGTCGTGAGGAAGTAGCCCGGATGATTAACGCTGCAGACAATCAGTTAGTTGGAAAAGAACTCAGGGCAATTAATGCTGAACTTATTGAGAAGGAAATAGAAAAGCACCAGGCCATTTTGAATGCCGAAGTTTTTAAGGTTGTGGCTAAAGACAGTGCATCATACAGAGGAATTCTCGGTGTCAGGGTCAAACACCGCGAGCCGATTCTGCGTATCATGTCTTCTTCGGGAACCTATTATCTCGACAAAACGGGTGAGCAGATTCCCATTTCGCCGGCCTACACCGCAAATGTACTGGTTGCATCTGGCTATTTTTCGGAAGACTTCGCAAAAGAGCAATTGCTTCCCTTTGCATTGTTTCTGGAGGAAAATCCGTTCTGGAAAGCACAGATTGAACAGGTTCATGTGGAACAGAACGGCAATATACTGCTTACGCCACTGGTGGGCGATCACCTTATCGAAATCGGGAGTATGGAAAACTATCCTGAAAAGCTGCGGAACATGAAGGCTTTTTACGAACAGATTTTGGTGCAAAACAACTGGGATAAGTACAGTACAATCAGTGTGAAATACAAAAATCAGGTCATTGCGAAAAAGAAATAAATATGGCTTCTAAATCAAATTTTTCAGTAGTTATTGATGTTGGCACGGCGAAGCTGGCTGCATTTGCCGGGCATAAAAACGAAGAGGGCAGAATGGAGGTACTTGCATCTGCCAAAGTTCCTTCCAAAGGGATTAAACGTGGTGTGGTGCTGAATATCGAAGAGGCAGCAGATTCAGTACAACAGCTTCTGGAAGAAATTCAGCAGCAGACAGATGGAGATATTACCCGCGTGGATTTGGCTTACGCAGGGCAACCCATGAAAATTTTTGAGTTTAAAGGTTCGCGGTTAACTTCGGGTGAAGGTGTGGTTACCCAGGCTGATGTGGATGAACTGTTTCGGGAGGCAGAAAACATTGAGCTGGCAGAAGAATTCCGGATCCTTCATTGCATTCCGCAGGCGTTTATCGTAGATGACGAACCAGCCAACCTGAATCCGGTTGGGGCGATTGGCCAGAAGATTGAAGCTACGTTTAAGCTGATTGCCATACCCGAAATCTACATTGCAAATTTCAGACGTGTGCTGGATAAACTGGGTGTGGAACTGGGCGATGTAACACTGGCACAGCTTGCTGCTGCCGAAGCAGCCTTAACTGAAGATGAAAAGGAACTGGGTGCCGTTTTGCTGGATATTGGAGCCGGAACAACCAAACTGGCCGTGTATTACGAAGGTGTGATGATTCATGCCGCAGTAATTCCCTTTGGCGGCGAAGTGGTGACAAAAGATATTAAAGAAGGCTGTTCCATTCTTCCCAAATGGGCAGAGCAGCTAAAAGTTCAGTATGGACATGCATTGGGCGATTTTGCCGACGACCGCAAGGTGGTGACCATTCCCGGTCACAATGGATGGGAACCCAAGGAGATTTCGTTTAAAAGCCTGGCGTTTATCATTCAGGCACGTTTGGAAGAGATCATCGACAGTGTCTATTTTCAGATTGAAAAATCGGGAATTGCCGGCCAGTTGGGTTCGGGTATTGTTGTGTCAGGCGGAACTGCCGGTCTGAACAATTTGGTTTCACTGGTGAAATTCAGAACCGGAATGGATGCCCGGATCGCATTCCCGGTGATTAAGCCGGTAAACAAGCCCAAAGATTTTGGCGATTCGGGTTACCTTACTGCACTTGGGTTGCTTAAAATTGCCCTGGATAGAACAGATCCTGTGCCCAAAAAAAAGGTTAAAATGGAAAAGAAAAAAAAGGAAAGTCGCTTTTCTCCCTGGTTGAAGGGCGTGGTGCAGGGCGTACTCAATTATGTGGATGACGACGACGATGTTGCACTCAATTAAAAAATGACGATATGACCGAACTAGTAAATTTTCAATTCCCAAAAGCCTCTTCTTCAATTATTAAGGTAGTTGGCGTAGGTGGAGGTGGCTGCAATGCGGTCAGTCATATGTACGAAGAAGGAATTACCGGTGTCGATTTTATTATTTGCAACACCGATGCCCAGGCAATGGAAAACAGCCCGGTGCCGGTTAAAATTCAGTTGGGCGTTACCCTTACCGAAGGGCGGGGCGCTGGTAATATGCCGCAAATGGGAGAAGATGCCGCCCGGGAAAATTACGAAGACATCAAAAATGCATTGAAGGAGAACACTAAAATGCTGTTCATCACCGCCGGTATGGGAGGAGGCACAGGAACAGGTGCTGCGCCTGTTATTGCAAGCCTGGCCCGCGAGCTTAAAATTCTGACCATTGCAGTTGTTACCGTTCCGTCGCCTGCAGAGGGCAAAAAGCGGTTTGGTCAGGCCATGGAGGGCATAAAAAAACTGGGAGAATATGTCGATAGTATGCTGGTGGTGAGTAATCAGCGACTTCACAATATTTTCGGAGATTTGCCGGCCCGGAAAGCTTTTAAAATGGCCGATAATATTGTGGCGACAGCCGTAAAGGGAATAGCTGAGATTATTACGCTGCACGGCAATGTGAACATCGATTTCACAGATGTTTACACGGTAATGCAAAACAGTAAGGTTTTCATTATGGGCACTGGCAGAGCCAACGGTGAAGGGCGCGCGATGAAAGCAGTGAACGATGCACTGGAATCGCCGTTGCTCGATAGTAACGACATTTTCGGAACAAAAAACATTCTGCTGAACATTATCTCCGGGAAAGACGAAATCACCATTGGCGAAATTGGCGAGATTATCGAAACTTTGCAGGAACGTGCAGGGCAGGAGGCTGATATCATCTGGGGGAACGGCTACGACGAAAGCCTGGGCGATGAGGTTAGTGTTACCATTCTGGCGACCGGTTTTAAAACCAATCCCAATCAGTTATTGCAACCCCGCGAAGAACCGAAAAAGTATAACCTGGAAAACGAAGAAGAATCAGGCCCTGAAATAGAATCAGAGACTGAAATGGAGGAGGAAATATTTTCTGAACCGGTTGTTGCCGACTATGAGAAATCAGTTGAATCAAAGTTTGCGGCATCTGAAAAGAAAACTGAAAAACCATCGGTAGTTTTCACAGAGCAGAAAAAGAAAGAAAAGAAGAAAAAGAACCGGAAGAAGGAAACGGTTAATCCGGGAAGCATCGATAACTGGTTTTATAAAAATTTTGGATTAAGCCGGTTTTTCGACGATGAAGATCAGGCATTGGAAGGATAGTTTAACCTGAAAAAACAACAGAAGAATGAATAATAACAGTACAGATAACAGTTTTCAGAATATTGCAGATGCGGCCATAAAGGTTATTGGTGTTGGAGGTGGTGGCGGAAATGCGTTGAATCATATGTTCAAAGAGGGAATTCGCGATGTGGATTTTGTCATTTGCAATACCGATGCGCAGGCCCTTGAAGCCAGTCCGGTGCCAACAAAAGTTCAGTTGGGTTCTGCGCTTACCGAAGGTCGTGGTGCGGGCAACAGGCCCGAAGTGGGGAAACAGGCTGCACTCGAAAACATCGACGACGTAAAAAAAGCACTGTCAAAGAATACCAAAATGGTTTTTGTTACAGCCGGTATGGGCGGCGGAACCGGCACAGGAGGTGCACCGGTTATTGCCGAAGCGTGCAATTCTGAGGGATTTCTGACCGTGGGAATTGTTACCATTCCGTTCAGAAATGAAGGGAAACGCAGGATTAAACAGGCCGTAGAGGGAATTGCCGAACTTGAGAAACATGTGGATGCCCTGCTGGTTATCAAT
>CAZCPH010000006.1:18988-23296 GCA_964500105.1 uncultured Mariniphaga sp.
TTTTCCAAAGCCGATAATGTTCTGGCCACTGCAGCAAAGGGTATCGCCGAAATTATTACCGTTCCGGGGTATATTAATGTGGATTTTGCAGACGTGGAAACCGTAATGCGAAAAAGCGGTCTGGCCTTAATGGGAACCGGTGTTGCCAGTGGAAAAAACCGTGCCACAGAAGCGGTTGAGCAGGCGTTGAATTCTCCGTTGCTGAACAACAACGACATTCGCGGTGCGAAAAATATTCTGCTAAACATCACCTCCGGAACACAGGAAGTTACCATGACCGAAGTAGGTGAAATAACAGATTATTTACAAAGTAAATCGGGTTTTCAGGCCGACCTAATCTGGGGGAACGGCCGTGATGAGAACCTGGATGAGCAGATTTCGGTTACATTAATAGCAACCGGCTTCGGAAAAAGTTCCATAGCCGAAATTACCGGTGAACGCAAGATGGAAAAAGAAACACATGAGCTGAATATTGATGCTCCGGCAGCTGAAACGCATAAACACCCGGAGGTTGCACCCGAACAAAGACCAGGCAAATCGGAGCAAAAAACAATCGGTTTTTCGCCGACAGAAGAGAATGCTGAAGACGATCTGGAGTTTGAAGTGTTGTATCCAAAAACGATGAAAGAACGGAAAAACAGTGCTGACAATATCAATATGGATTTTTCAGCTGCTTCTGATGAGGACCTGGATGAAATAGAGAATATTCCTGCATTTAAGCGCAGGCAGTTGCGCATGAATGATCCGAAACTGAAGAAAAAATTCTCAAATTATTCGGTCACCAATGAAAACAAACTCACCGATAAAAATTCGTATCTTCACGGACAGGTAGATTAAAAAAGATTGAATATGTCACTTTTTGAGCAAATTAATGAAGATTTGAAGGCGGCTATGAAAGCCCGCGAGAAAGAGAAACTGGAAGCGTTGCGCAACATTAAAAAGGTAATGATAGAAACCCGTGCTGCAAAGGGTGCAGGCTCTGAAATTACCGATGACGAATCGCTGAAAATTATTGCCAAACTGGCAAAACAGGGAACCGATTCGGCTGCTATTTACAAAGAACAGGGCAGAGACGAGTTGTACAACCAGGAGATGGCACAGGTTGCTGTTTATGAAACCTATCTTCCGGAAAAAATTTCAGGCGAAGCACTTGAAAAAGCAGTGAAAGCCATCATTGAAAAAACAGGAGCTTCTTCAATAAAAGATATGGGAAAAGTGATGGGGATGGCTTCAAAAGAACTTGCAGGGAAAGCGGAAGGTTCAGACATTGCTGCCAAGGTAAGGCAACTACTGGCCTAAAGGTATTTTACCCGGTTTTTTCTTCAGATTTTACCTAGTCGTCGTAATCGTCGCCGTCATCTTCTGCTTCATCGTCATCGGAAATCTGATCAGCAACGTGGTCTAAATCAGCGTATTTATCTTCGTAGTCCTGTTTTACTTCATCCTTCAGGAAGCCGTCATCATCAAAATCATCGTCTTCGTCAACAATCTGAATGGCTTCATTCTCAGTCATTCTGAGCATATAATATTTGTCTTCGGTTTCAAAGGGCAGAGCAGTTACTTTAATGCCGTTTTTGTCGAAAAAGTGAATGAGGTGATCGGCAAAGCCATCAGAATAGACAAACTTTATCTGTTCCTGTAAATCTTTGTCGAGTTTGTTGTAATCCTTTATTACTTTTGGTTTGTTAGGCGCCATAATTCAATTTTTTTATTCTTCTTATTCTGTTTGTACTTTCAAAATTCATAAAATTGCTAAGTAATGTTTGCCAGCCAAAGTGGCATTTTTTAAACCATAACCACAGCAAATAAATAGTATCCTTTTGATATTTCCAACTGTTCAAAGATTTTTTTTAAGAAATTTTCCGGCGTTTGATTTTTCCGATAAAGCAATTACTGTCGGTGCACCAATTGCACTGATATCCTGTTTGTTTACAGTGTTTTCCAATTCCTGTAATTCCGCTTATTGATTTTGCGGGGTGCATTAATGCGGATTCAGAAAGTGTGATGCCACAAATTTCCGGTGGCAACAGGGCGAAAAATTTATGCTGTTCAGCCACATTCCAGTTGCAGTAACCCGGCGAAAAAGAATCGGTAATGTTTAACCCGTCTTTTGCGGCTTCTTCCAAAATTTTTTCCTGAAGTTTTTGAGATGCTTTGTCAACGGTTACCGACCCGATGACGTCCAGTGCATACGCCATCAGGTCATCTCCCCCGGCAGCATTTTGCTTCGAAAATGCAGAGATTCCGGCACCGGCAGTACACACAAACAGGGCTGCTTTGGTTGCGTCTTTCAATTGCAAAACGACAATCTTCCCTGGCGAAAACAGTTGGTTTTCAATCTGAATGGTTTTGTTTTCAGGATGAACGGAGACGTTGCTGAAGATTTGAAATGCTCCGGCAACGTTGCAATGTTTGGGGGCAAGTTTTAAAGCCTGTTCAATAAGTTCGGGAAAAGGCTCCGGAGATTGGCCCGGCTCAAATCCCATGAATTCTTCAATTTCTTCGCGAAGCACCTTAAGGTCTTCAAATTGAAACTGAAAGAATTTAAGCATTAAGTATATTGATTTTTAGCTTGCTAAGATGTTTTTATCCTTCGGAAATTTCAATTTTCTCAATCACATCCCCTGCGCGAATGGCATCAATAACTTCCAGGCCTTCCACCACTTTTCCAAAACAGGTGTGGTGTCCGTCGAGGTGTTTGGTGTTTTCGCGGTTGTGACAGATAAAAAACTGCGAACCTCCGGTATTTTTTCCTGCATGTGCCATGGAGAGAACGCCACGGTCGTGGTACTGGTTGCCGCCGCTGGTTTCGCAGGGAATGTTGTAACCCGGTCCGCCGGCTCCTGTACCATCAGGACAACCACCCTGAATAACAAAATTCGGTATTACCCGGTGAAAAGTAAGACCGTTATAAAAACCTTCTTTCGATAGTTTTACGAAATTTGCTACCGTTCCCGGCGCATCAGCATCGTAAAACTCCACTTTCATAGTGCCTTTTTCAGTTATAATGGTTGCTTTTGTAGTCTGTGTCATTTTTTATTGTTTAAATTCCGGCGCAAAAGTAAAAAAATCTCTCATATTATTTTTGCTGTTGCTGTTTGGTAACCGGCAGTTTTCTATCTTTATATGAATTTTTAACAGAAAACCAATAGTTATGCATTCATTATCAAATCGAACACGAAGAGGTTTTATCAGAGATCTGGCAGTTTTTTCTGCTGTTGCTTTGGCCCCGGGATCAGTTTTCGCCGGGTGTAAACAGGTTCCCGGGTCAGAAATGAAGCTGGGGCTGGTTACCTACCTGTGGGCAAAAGACTGGGATATTCCAACGATTATTCAGAACTGCACAGAGGCCGGAATTGGCGGAGTTGAGTTAAGAGTTGAACATGCACATGGTGTTACACTTGATTTAACGAAGAATCAGCGGGCAGAAGTCAGAAAGCAGTTTGCCGGAAGTGCTGTTGAAATTATCGGCATGGGTACCAATGAGCAATACGACTGGCCCGATGCTGCGCGGTTGAAGCAATCCATTGAAACGACCAAAGCCTGGTTACAGTTGAGCAAGGACATAGGCGGCTCGGGTGTAAAGGTTAAGCCAAACCAGTTTCACGAAGGCATTCCGCAGGAAAAAACGCTGGAGCAAATTGGCAAAGCCCTCGATGAGTTGGGCAGGTTTGCACTCGATGTGGGACAGCAAATTCGGCTCGAGGTACATGGAAACGGAACACAGCAGTTGCCCAATATCAAAAAAATAATGGATTTTGTGCAAAATGAAGGCTCCACGGTATGCTGGAACAGCAACGAGCAGGACTTGGACGGCGAAGGCCTTGAATACAATTTCAATCTGGTAAAAGACCGTTTTGGCGACATTTGCCATGTGAGGGAGCTGAACATGGGAGATTATCCGTATCAGCAGCTTATGAACCTTTTTGTGAAAATGGATTACAACGGCTGGGTTTTGCTTGAATGTCGCACCGACCCGGAAGATAAAGTGGCAGCGTTAAAAGAGCAACGGAAAGTTTGGGAAGAGATGATAACCAAAGCGCAAAATTTGTAATATTGCTGGCCAAACTTATTGCCTCTTTAGCTCAGCTGGTAGAGCAGCTCATTCGTAATGAGCAGGTCGCGGGTTCGAGTCCCGTGAGAGGCTCAACGCCCGAAAGGGACGAGAAGTTTATCCCGATTTTAGTCGGGAAGTCCCGTGAGAGGCTCCATTTTCGCAACTAAAATTTACAGAAATGCTTGAAATCAATGATTTTCAGGCATTTTTTGTTTTAGGACTACCCTGAAATTTACCGTATTTCCTGATAT
>CAZCPH010000007.1:0-8394 GCA_964500105.1 uncultured Mariniphaga sp.
CCGGGCATATTCCGAAGGTTTGTATTTCCTTTTCCACCAACACCAATGCCGGCTATATTCAGTTTATCGCTGGGAGGAATGTGCCCCAAACCGGCCACAGTACGGCTCGGAATAATACTGAAACCCGCAATGGCCGTGGCCGTTGTTCCGATAAAATTTCGACGGGAGAATTTATAATCAGAATTTTTCTTCATGATATGATTTTTATTGGTTAATGATTCGCAGTAAGATTTACCTACGTACCTGTAAATTTATTCATAAAAATTGAAACACGGGCACTTTTTTGTTTTCAGATTTTTCGCGTTACTTTTGAAAGCCGAAAAATGAAAGCATGAATAGTGAAAAGTATCCGTCGAAGCTGCTGGAAAACGCCGTGAATGAATTTTCGAAACTACCGGGCATTGGCCGAAAAAGTGCCCTGCGCATGGTTTTGCACCTGCTCAGGCAGAACAAAGAATCAGTTACTGCATTTGGAGAAAGCCTGATTCAGTTGCGCAACGAAATCAAACACTGCAAAATTTGCCACAATATTTCAGACACCGAAACCTGTCAGATTTGTGTAAATCCGGCACGCAACAACTCGGTAATCTGCGTGGTGGAAAACATTCGCGATGTGATGCTGGTGGAGAATACACATCAGTACAACGGACTATACCATGTGCTTGGCGGCATTATTTCACCTATGGACGGCATAGGTCCCAACGAACTGGAAATCAACTCACTCATCGAGAGAGCAGGAAATCCTGATGTGGTGGAAATTATTCTGGCTTTGCCCACCACAATGGAAGGCGACACCACAAACTTCTACATTTTCAGGAAACTGAAAGACAGACCAGTGCGGGTCACTACACTTTCACGTGGCGTAGCTGTAGGCGACGACCTGGAATACACCGACGAGATTACACTTGGCCGTTCGCTGGTAAACCGGGTACTGTACGAAAGTTCGCTGGGAAAATAACCGGAATGAGAAATCAGAAATTATGAGATATTTCGTTATACAGTGTAAATACTACATTTGAACCTTTAAAGCATGATTGAATAAATGGAACTTTCGGTAATTATTGTCAACTACAACGTGAAACATTTTTTGGAGCAGTGCCTGCACTCGGTATTGAAGGCTTCAAAAACAATTTCTGCCGAAATTTTTGTAGTGGACAACAATTCGGTGGACGGTTCCACACAGCTTGTAAAAGAAAAGTTTCCGAAGGTTCACCTCATCGAAAACAAGGAAAACGTCGGTTTTTCCAAAGCCAACAACCAGGCCATCCGGCAGGCCAAAGGAAAATACATTTTACTGCTGAATCCCGATACCGTTGTGGAGGAAGACACCTTCAGCAAAATTATTTGGTTTATGGACGAACACCCCGAAGCCGGCGGGTTGGGCGTAAAAATGATTGACGGGAAAGGCAACTTCCTGCCCGAATCGAAACGTGGATTGCCCACACCATGGGTGGCATTCTGTAAAATGTTCGGCCTGTCGAAACTGTTTCCCAAATCGAAAAAGTTCGGAAAATACCACCTCTCCTACCTCGATGAAAATGAAGTTCATGAAGTGGAAATCCTGGCCGGCGCATTTATGCTGATGCGCAAGGAAACACTGGATAAAGTGGGACTGCTCGACGAAACATTTTTTATGTATGGCGAAGACATCGACCTTTCTTACCGGATAACTCAGGGCGGATACAAAAACTACTATTTCCCGGAAACAACCATCATTCATTACAAAGGCGAAAGCACAAAAAAAGGATCGCTGAATTACGTGAAAGTGTTTTACAAAGCGATGATTATTTTTGCACAAAAGCATTTTTCAGGCGGGAAAGCCGGTGCGTTTTCGATTCTGCTCAACCTGGCTATCTGGTTCCGGGCTTTGCTCTCAGTAGTGAAAAGAGTGATTGACCGGATTTTCCTGCCGCTGCTCGACGCCGTGGTTATTTTTGCCGGATTTCTGATTCTAACTCCTTTCTGGGAAAACGTGCGTTATGAACCCGGTTATTACCCACCGGAATTTTTACAATGGGTGGTTCCCGTTTACATTTTGTTTTGGCTGGTTGCCATATTCGTTTCGGGAGGATACAAAAAGCCTGTAAGCCTGTTCAATGTGGCACGCGGGGTTTTGTGGGGAACCATTGCAATTCTTTTGGTTTATTCGCTTGTTGATGAAGAATATCGCTTTTCCAGAGCGTTGATTTTACTGGGGTCGGTTTGGGCTATCCTTTTCCTCATTTTTTACCGGTTCATCCTGCACAAATTTAAGTTTAAAGCGTTTGGGCTCGATATAAAACGTTCCAAAAAAATTGCCATTGCCGGTCATCCGGAAGAAGCTGTGCGGGTGCGGGAAATATTGCAGCAGACCCGTATTAAATCGGAGTTTGCAGGATTTATTTCCATCGGCGAATCGGATCACGGTGAACATTACATTGGCTCGCTCAATCAACTGAACGAAATTGTACGCATCAACCGCATCGACGAAATTATTTTCTGTGCCGAAAACATCAGTTCAGCGGAAATCATCCGGGCCATGCTGGAACTTACTTCTCTCGACATCGATTTTAAAATTGCGCCGCCCGAAAGCATCAGCATCATTGGCAGCAACTCCATCCACACGGCAGGCGATCTGTACGTGGTGCACATCAATGCCATCAGCAATCCGGCCAACCGCAGAAGGAAGCGGATTTTCGATTTCTTTACCGCGCTAACAGTTTTGATTTTGAGTCCGTTACTTATTTGGGCTTTCAGTAAAAAAGGCCGCTTTTTGAAAAATGTCTGGCTGATTCTTTCCGGGAAAAAATCGTGGGTAGGTTATGCCGAATCAGATGAAAACCAGTCGGAACTGCCCGGACTCAAACCGGGAATCCTCTCCCCTGCTGATATGTTCGGCAATTCTTCTTCTGAACCGACAAGAAAACACCGTTTAAATGTGCTTTACGCCCGCAATTACAGCGTGCTCACCGATGCCGAAATTTTGCTAAAAGGGTGGAAAAATTTAGGTCGATAAAAATTGATTCATCAAAAAGAAAACGAATTCAAAAAAAGTACGTATTTTTGTACAAAATATTTGACAATGAAAACAGTTAATTATTCAGAATTAAGGCAAAATCTAAAATCAAATCTCGACATGGTTTGTGAAGACCAGGATATTCTCATCGTTCATAGACCAAAAGGAAGAAGTGTTGTAGTAATGTCTTTGGATGACTACAATTCAATCCAGGAAACGAATTATTTACTGAGTACACAAAATAACAGAGCAAGGTTGCTTAATGCACTCAAAAATATAGAACAAGGGAAAATGAAAGAAAGAGATTTGATTGAAGCCTGACATGAAAAAACTTTGGGAAAATACAGCCTGGGATGATTACCTGTACTGGCAAACCCATGACAAAAAGATTCTGAAAAAAATCAATTCACTAATCAAAAGTTGTAAACGAACACCTTTCACAGGCATTGGAAAACCGGAACCATTAAAAAATGAATTGGCTACGTGCTGGTCCAGAAGAATTACTGATGAACACCGGTTGGTTTACAAAGTAGAAAATGATACACTCATAATTATTCAATGCAGATTTCATTACTAATTTTAAAAACTTGAAACAACTGCTTCACTTCGGAAAAATACGTCTCCGCCCATTGGAACCCGACGATGTTGACCTGCTCTACAGGTGGGAAAACAACATGGAAATCTGGGAGTTGAGCAACACCCATACTCCTTTTTCCAAATATGTGCTGGCCGAATACATCAAAAATTCAGTAAAAGACATTTACGAAACCAAACAATTGCGCCTCATCATTGAAAACTGGGAAAATCATCCGGTAGGTGCAGTCGATTTATTCGATTTCGACCCTTACCACCAGCGGGCGGGTGTAGGCATTCTAATTCACAGTACCGAAGACCGTAATCGCGGTTACGCCACCGATGCCCTGGCAGCACTTGCCGAATATGCCGTTCATGCTCTCGGATTAAAACAACTCTATGCCAACATTGCTGCCGACAATAAGCAAAGTATCGGTCTGTTTGAAAAAGCAGGGTTCGCCGGGGTCGGAATAAAAAAAGCCTGGCTGAAAACCATTTCTGGCTGGAAAGATGAAATTCTGTTTCAAAAAATTCTGATTTAGTTCCCCGGGTACCATCCATTCCTTAAAAAAAGACCTAAAAATCCCTATTTGTTGGGATTGTGAAATTTTTCTGATTCGGTTATCATTGTGCCGAAAAAGAACGTTGGTTAAATTTCAGGAAAACCAAACATTCGTTTTGGTGTTATTTTGAGGTATGATGGAAACAATTGCACATTTAAAAAGAGGAGAAAAAGGAATAATCGGAAATTATTCCACAGAACTAATTCCTGTTAAACTGCAGGAACTGGGATGCCTGCCGGGAAACGAAGTGCAGCTCATTCAGCTTTCTCCGTTCAAAGACTTGCTGTATTTAAACATAAACGGCAGCTTTTTCGCCATTCGCAAAGAAACCGCTGCCCTCATCGAAATAGCCAAAGTTGCATAAAAATGGCGAAATCACTCCAGGTAGCACTTATTGGGAACCCGAATACCGGAAAAACTTCAGTTTTTAACCAGCTTACCGGTTTAAACCAAAAGGTAGGAAACTACCCGGGCATTACCGTTGAAAAAAAAGTGGGCAGTTGCAAACTTTCAGACGAAGTTAAAGCACAAATTACCGATTTACCCGGAACATACAGCCTGAATGCCACATCGGCCGATGAACTGATTGTGGTGGAAATGCTGGTGAATGAAAAAGCAGATAACTTTCCCGACGTAGCAGTTGTTGTGGCCGACATTGAAAACCTGAAACGCAACCTGCTGCTTTTTACCCAGATAAAAGACCTGAACATTCCGGCAATCCTGGTTATTAACATGGCCGATGTGATGGAACGGAAAGGCATTTCGCTGGACATTGGGTTTATCGAAAAAGCGTTGCACACCAAAGTGGCATTGGTCAGCGCCCGAAAAGGCACCGGAATCGATTACCTGAAACAACTGATTTTAAATTATCAACAACTGCCAACAGAACAGAATGTTGATATTTCTGAAATTGACACTGAATTTTTTGAACAGCTTGAAAACACTTTTCCAGGTGAAAATATCTACAAACACTGGCTCAAAATTACGCAGGATTTAAGTTTCAAAGAGTCGGAAATCCGGCAGGATAAACCGCTCGAAGAAACCTTTCAGAAAAGTTCAGCTGAACTGAAAAGGCTGCAGCAAAAAGAAACCATCCAACGCTACCTTTTCATCAATAAAATACTGAAAAAAAGCTACAAACAGGACATAAAAGCAGCAAAGGATTTCCAAAGCAGGCTCGACCGGGTTTTAACCCACCGGGTTTTCGGGTACGTTTCATTTTTTCTCATCATGCTGCTAATATTTCAGTCGATTTACAACTGGAGCAGCTACCCGATGGATTTTATCGATAACCTGTTTGCTTCCATGGCACAGTGGGTAAGCGCCAATCTACCGCCGGGATTACTCACCGAACTGATTTCCGAAGGAATTATTCCCGGCATTGGCGGCATTGTGATTTTTATACCGCAAATTGCCTTTCTGTTCCTGTTCATTTCCATCCTCGAAGAAAGCGGGTACATGAGCCGTGTGGTATTTATCATGGACCGTTTTATGCGCCGCTTCGGGCTGAACGGGAAGAGCGTGGTTCCGCTCATTTCAGGAACTGCCTGCGCCATTCCGGCGGTAATGTCCACCCGCACCATCGAAAACTGGAAAGAACGGCTGATTACCATTCTTGTGACTCCGTTTATTACCTGTTCGGCGCGTTTGCCGGTGTACCTCATCATTATTGCGCTGGTTATTCCCGACGAAACTTTTCTCGGGCTGAATCTGCAGGGGTTAACGCTCATGGGGCTCTACGTTCTCGGGTTTTTTATGGCCATTATTTCGGCTTACATATTGAACAAAATACTGAAAATCAGGAGCCGTTCCTTCTTTATTGCCGAAATGCCCGGTTACAAACTTCCCATGGCCAAAAACATTGGCCTCACGGTTTACGACAAAACCAAAGACTTTGTGGTGAATGCCGGAAAAATCATTCTCGCTATTTCCATCGTTTTGTGGTTTCTGGCTTCCCATGGTTCTTCAGAACAGTTTAAAAATGCCGAAACCATAGTGCAGGCGCAGGCTGAAAACGGAAATATAACTGCAGAAGATTTGGAAACGAAAATAGCATCGCACAAATTGCGACACTCCTACATCGGAACTTTGGGTCATGCCATCGAACCGGCCATTCAGCCACTGGGTTACGACTGGAAAATCGGGATTGCGCTTTTGACGTCGTTTGCCGCCCGCGAAGTTTTTGTGGGCTCCATTGCAACCATTTACAGCGTTGGTTCCGATGACGAAGAAACCATTAAAAACCGGCTGGCAGGCGAAATAAATGTCACAACCGGCAAAAAAGCGTTCAACTTTGCCAGCGGCATTTCGCTTTTGCTGTTTTATGCTTTTGCCATGCAGTGCATGAGCACACTGGCCATTGTAAAACGTGAAACAAACAGCTGGAAATGGCCCATGATCCAACTCTTTTTCATGACAGGCTTTGCTTATGTGGTTTCATTAATCGCTTACCAGCTTTTAAAATAAACAGAAAAAAAATGTGGGAATTACAAAACATACTGGTCTATATCATTGTACTTGCAGCCGTATTTTTTCTGGTTAAACAGTTCTTTCTGAAAAAGAAAAAACGGAACAAAGCCGGTTGTGCGACCGATTGCGGTTGTCATTAGTATTCAAAAACAACTGTTAACTGCAACATGGTCTGCATAGACCAGATTCATTCAGGCTGCACAATAAAACTTTGAAACCTTTCAACTTTAGACTCTGACCCTTGAACTTTAAACATCTTTCCCTACTTTTGCACCGTTTTTAAACGAAGAAAATGCAAAAAGTTTATCCACAACATTTTGAAGAAAAAATAGGGTTCGATCGCATCAGGGCCATGCTGCACAAAAAATGCCTCAGCCCAATGGGAAGCGAATGGGTGGATGCTATGCATTTTCAGGATCATTTTGAAACCATTTCGCGCCATTTGGGCGAAACAAATGAATTCTGCCGAATCATTCGAGAGGTGGAAAACTTTCCTTCAAGCCATTTCTACGATTTACGCAGCGCTCTCCAAAAAATCAGGATTGAAGGCCGGTTTCTGGAAGCTGAAGAACTATTTGACCTGAAACGTTCGCTGGAAGCGGTGCGTGCAATTGTTCAGTTTTTTCAAAAGCAGGAAGAACATGTTTTCCCCTTGTTAAAAAGGAAAACCAAAAGGGTGCAGGTGTTTCAATACATTTACGACCGCATCGATGCCATTCTGAACAAATTCGGAAAAATTCGCGACAATGCATCGCCCGAACTGGCACAAATCCGGAAAAGTATTCTTTCGCTGCAGTCGAACATGTCGAAACGGCTCCACGCCATTCTGAAACAGGCACAAAAAGACGGGCTGGTTGACGAAGACGCTTCGGTTTCCATCCGTGACGGACGTGCAGTTATTCCCGTTTTGGCATCAAACAAAAGAAAAATTAAAGGCATTGTTTACGATGAATCGGGTACCGGCAAAACTTCGTATGTGGAGCCCAACGAAATTGTGGAGATGAACAACGAAATCCGCGAGCTGGAATATGCCGAACGCCGCGAAATAGTTCGCATCCTCACCGACTTCTCCAACGACATCAGGCCGTATCTGACAGACCTTTTGTATTCCTACGATTTTCTGGGCGAAATCGATTTTATCCGGGCCAAAGCTATGCTTGCGGTGGAATTTAATGCCATCAGTCCTGAAATTCAGAACACCCCGCTAATTCAGTGGCACCAGGCTGTTCACCCATTGTTGCAGCAGGCACTAAAACGCGAAAACCGAAAAATCGTTCCGCTCAACATTCACCTCGACGAAAAAAACCACATTCTGCTCATTTCGGGCCCCAATGCCGGAGGTAAATCGGTTTGCCTGAAAACAGTGGGATTGCTGCAATACATGCTGCAGTGCGGACTGCTCATACCGGTAGGCGAAGCCAGCAAAACCGGTATTTTCAAGCAGCTGTTCATCGATATCGGCGACGAGCAGTCGCTGGAAAACGACCTGAGCACCTACAGTTCGCACCTGATGAACATGAAGCATTTCGTAAAATACAGTAACGAAAATACACTGGTGCTCATCGACGAATTCGGAACCGGTACCGAACCTATGCTTGGAGGCGCCATTGCCGAAGCCATCCTCGACGAACTGAACCAGTTGCGGGCTTTTGGCGTAATTACCACCCACTACACCAACCTGAAGCATTTTGCTTCTTCGGCCGAAGGCATTGTAAACGGTGCCATGCTTTACGACTCCCAGAATATGAACCCGCTGTTTCAGCTTGAAATTGGCAAACCTGGCAGTTCCTTCGC
>CAZCPH010000007.1:8404-22757 GCA_964500105.1 uncultured Mariniphaga sp.
GATCATCCAAGTGCCGCTGAACGCCGAAACAATGACGGTATATCATATGATCAACGCGGTCGGCACCCTGACCACCGACGATTACTCGCTCGTCAAAACCACGCCCCTTGGATTTAACCGCCCGGTCATCAGCATCACCTTCGACGACAGCTGGGAAAAAAACACATCGACTTCGACCGCAACCTGCGCAAAATAAACCGAGACAAACGCTACTGGGAAATCAAACGGGAGAAAATCAGGAAGGTGGAGAAAATCCTCGATAACATGGCCGCCAATTACGAAACCGAACTGAAAGAAACCCAGAAACAACGCAAGGAAATTCTGAAAAAGGCCCGCGAAGATGCCGAAGGTTTGCTGGCTGGTGTGAATAAACGCATTGAAAACACCATTCTGGAAATAAAACAGGCACAGGCCGAAAAAGAAAAAACCAAACTTGCGCGTAAAAAGCTGGAAAAGCTAAAAATTGAGGTGGGGGAAAATACTTCAGACAACGATGAACACATTGCCGCCAAAATGGAAAAACTACGGCGGCGCGAAGAAAAGCGAAATCAAAAACGTCCGGCCGAGGCCAAAAAGGAAATCAGCAAAAAGAAGCCGGAAAAACAAATTGAATTGAAACCTGGCGACAAAGTTCGTATTGTTGGTCAGCAAACCATTGGCGACCTCATCGAACTGAACGAGAAAAATGCAGTGGTGGCTTTCGGACAGCTCATCACTACCCTGCCCCGCAAGCAGGTGGAGCGCTTAAGCAACAACGAAGCCAAAAAAGTGGAAAAAAGCGCCAAATCAGGTACCGGCACAAGGTTGTTAAGCATCTTTTCCGAGCGGCGGCTCACCTTTAAACCCGAAATCGATGTTCGCGGACAGCGTGCAGAAGAAGCCATTCCCAAAATTCAGGAATTTATTGATGAAGCCATAATGTTCGAAGTCGCGGAACTCCGCATATTGCATGGCAAAGGTCATGGAATTCTGAAAGAAACCATCCGTAATTTTTTACGTTCAGAGCCCATGGTGCGTAATTTTAACGATGAGCATGTGGATTTTGGTGGTGCCGGAATAACCGTTGTAAATCTGGCATTGTAGCCATTACCAACCCGGAACGAAATTCAAACCAAAATTGCGGTTTTGCCATCCACCATTTTGAAACGGAATGGCAAAATAGGGTTCCAGAATCATGTATCCCAGTAAATTCACACGAAGCGAAGCACCGGCACTGAATACCGGAACACGCTGACTGAATGCAGCTTCCGCCCAGGTGATTTTTGGCTTATCACCTTTGCTCCAGGCCAGACCACCATCAAAAAACAGATTTAAATCGGTCAGAAAATACTTTGAGCCAATTAAAGCCAATCGTTTGGGTCCGGTAAGTGGCAGACGAAACTCAGCATTTGCCACAGTTATTCTGCTACCACTTAAATGCGAATAATTGAGAGAATTGAATCCGACGGTATTGTCACCCCAGCTTCCGTAAAACGACAAATTTTCGTACCCTCGAATGAGCCAGGGATAGCCCAGGTAAATGGGAGAAACGAGACTGGTTTCAGAACCACTACCATACCGGCCATAATGGTAAAACCTGAATGCAACGGTGGCCGGATTAATGAAAAAATAGTGACGGTAATCCAGCAGGCCGGTAAAAAAGTCCACCGCACCAAAATACTTCTCTACCTGGTAACGTGCCCGTTGCCCGCGCATGGGCGCTGTCATTCCGAAATAAGAATTATCGGTAACATAAGCCAAATCAATTTTCTGGTAGTTGTTCCCGTCGGGAGCCGGCATTTTTTCCTTGCTGTACGCTACCGGAAAACCCAAATCGTCGTAATAATTGTGGTACCGGTCAATGCGATAATAATACCAGGCAGTGGAAAGACCAGCTTCAATTCTTCGGGTTTGCGAGAGCGCGTGGTAGGTAAAAAAGGAGATGTTGTCTTCAAACATCCGAATATAATCCAGCACCAGATCGGTAACCGGCACTTCGTACACTTCGTCACTTTTCTTGTCTCTGAACGAAAGGGTATCGCGGCGAAAAAACATGTCACCGGCACGATACGGAATATGGGAGGCAGTAACTCCCCAGTTGAATTTCCGGGTTTGATTGACATAAGCAACCTGACCGCCAAAATCGTATATTTCACCGTTCAGGGCCAGAACTGAATACAACTGGTTGTTTCCCACCATATCGCTGAAAATCATGGTAACGCTTCCCGCCATGTTATTGCTGTTGTAACGTCCGCCGGTGGAAACGCCAATACCGGCAGTATTCGAAATGTAATCGAGTTTAAACTGCGGCCGGTACGGTACTTCCCGAATAGAATCAGGAGGTAAAGTCAAATCTTTTGACCATCTTTCGTAAAGGGAAGCATCAACTATGTTGCTGTAATTGTGGTTCAACGGCGGCAATGTACCCGGCTCAAAATCCACATGCGATTTTGCCACTTCCACAAACCGGAAATCAGATGAAGTAGCGGTGTAAATTTCATAACTGTTTTTATTGTAGTATGTGTATGCAACCAAATCTTTTCCAAAAGCAGTGCTCATAGCCGGAGAATAAGGAGTTAAACCGCTGATACCGGTTTTAAAGCGGGTTAACCGGAAAACTTTCTCGGAATCGATATCGTAGGAAAATAAATTCCTGAAACCATCTGCGTTAGACAGAAAATAGATGCTTTTTCCATCGTGCGAAAAACGGGGATTCAGGTTGTCGGCTCCGGGAAAAATTTTCAAATTCCTGATTTCGTTGCTGTGGATATCAATTAGCTTCAAACTCGTACTGAATTTTTTGGCTTTTCGTTCGGTGTTAATTTCTTCATCAACATAAACGATAAAATTTCCGTCGGGCGACCAGGCCGGATGTATTTTGGAAGAAAAACCACCGGTAAGCTTTCTGATGTTTCCGGTACGGGTATCATACAGATATAAATCGCCAATGCCTTCTACCAAACCCGAAAAAACAATATTTCTGCCATCGGGCGACCATTCCGGGTTGGAAAAGGACGGAATATTATCAAATTCAATTTCTTCCGAAATCCGTGCCCGTTTTACATCCACAACTGCCAATTTATTTTTTCCTTTCTGAAACACAACAAATGCAAACTTTTTGCTGTCGGGCGACCAGGTTCCGGCCGATTCGTTAAAACTAAAATCATCAATTTCATGGTTACGGGTAATGGTCGAAAGTTTTTTGATGATTTTTCCGTTTTCAGCATCTGCAAGGTATAAATCGAGGGTAAAAATATCCTTTTCGGAAAAAAAAGCCAGGTATTTGCCATCGGGGCTCAGCGACGGCGACAGGTTCATTCTTCCGGAATTCTTCTCCGAAATAATTTTCTTTCCGGCAACATAAGTGGCAGAATCGTCAATAAATTTGTTATAGTACGTTTCCATCGCATTTTTCCACAATCCGGAAAGCGTTTCAGACTTAAATCCCAACAACGAATCCAGCGCGTTGTCGAGCCCGTAACGGGCAGTTTGGGTAAAAATTGGCATAATAAGCGAATCGCCCCAGGTTTTGCCAATCATGGCCCAAAAGGCATGTCCGTAACGATAAGGAAAATATTTCGATTCGGTGGATAACTGTTTAAGTGTTGGAAAATCATTGTTTACCAGGGCATCGCGCATCCACATGGCCGTGTTGGGGTCCACGCTGCCAATGGAAAAATATTCGGCCATTCCCTCAATCATCCACAAGGGAATATTGTTCAGGGAAGAACCTCTGATGGAATCGGAATGAAGCAGCTTGTTAAACTGAAATGCATGCACCAGTTCGTGTCCCAAAACATGATCGGTTTGTGCCAATGTTGGGGCAACCGGCATGACCACCCTGTTTTTCAGCGACTCGGTTACCCCGCCGGTTGTGGTGCCAATAATTCCGCTAATGGCAGTTGTTTGTTGAAAATCAGAATGATTTGTGTACAGAATTAACGGATTTTTATCTTTTATGGTGTCCATAAAAACCGCCTGGTGCATGGCATACCACTCTTCAGCCCATTCAGCAAATTGGGTCAGAAATGTATCGTTTCGCAGATAGTGGTAAATTTCGAAATTGGGAGTGTGCAGGGCATCGTATTTGAATGTTTTGTAACCGGGTTTGTTCCTGCCAAAATACTGTGAAAAACCAAATGCAGGAATCAAAAACATTATAACCAAAAAAAGTATCTGTAATCGGGTACACAATTTTTTCATGGCTCCATCCTCCCTGAAATCCTTAATGCCAAAAAATCTTCTCTTTATCCAGACAAATTTTCAGTTCAAAACGTTGCGTTTGTTTTTTGTTTTCCGAAAAATCCTTATCAAATTGTATGCCAACCGATTAAGAAATCAACAAGAGAAGTTTTCCCGAATCAGATTCAACTATTTTTTGTTTTTTGGGGTTGCCAAATACAAATCTTCCACTTTTTTGCGGGCCCAGGGAGTGCGTCGCAAAAACTTCAGGCTCGAATTAATGCTCGGATCTTTCAGAAAACAATTGATGCGAATACGATTACCCAACTCTTCCCAACCATAAAAACTCACCAGGTAAACCAAAATGGCTTCCAGCGTTTTGCCGTGTAACGGATTATTTGGTTGCATGATTAAATTGAAAAACTGTCAAATTGTGAAACTGCGACTGTAAACTGCGACTCAAATCCTAAATCCTTCCAGCAAATCGATATATCGCTGAATTCCGGCAAAAATTTCACTTTTGTAAATGAATTCATCGGCTGAATGAGAGCGTGCCGAATCGCCCGGGCCCATTTTTACCGAGGGAAACGACATGATGGCCTGGTCAGAAGTTGTTGGCGACCCGTAAACTTTTATTCCCATTTCGGCAGCTTTCCGGGCAAACGGATGATCTACCGATATTCCGGAAGAATTCAATCTGAATGACCGCGGTTTCACCTCCGATTCAATAAGTTCAGCAATAGTTTTTGCAGCTTCCTTGTTGGAATAAAACTCGTTGGTGCGCACGTCAACCACAAAATGGCAAATATCCGGAATTACGTTGTGCTGTGTACCGGCTTCAATTTGTGTAACAGTAATTTTTACCGGGCCCAGAATGCCATCATCTTTTTCAAATTTAAAACTACTGAGCTTTTTAATGTCCTCCACCGCTTTACAAATAGCATTTTCGCCCTCAAAACGTGCGGCGTGTCCCGATTTTCCGCGGGCATAACAATCCAGAACAAGCAATCCTTTTTCAGCAATTGCCAGCTCCATGCGGGTTGGCTCGCCAACAATGGCAAATGCCACTGGTGTAATTTCAGGTAAAACAATTTCGAGGCCCTGCCGGCCCGATATCTCTTCTTCGGCAGTGGCTGCAAAAATCAGGTTAAACGGCAAATCTTCCCTTTCGTAGAAATGTAGAAAAACCGCAAGCAAGGCAACCAAAGGCCCGCCGGCATCGTTACTTCCCAAGCCATAAAGTTTATCCCCGTCTTCTATTGGCGAAAACGGATCGAGCACATAGCCTTTGGCCGGACGCACGGTATCGATATGCGAATTCAGCAGTACCAACGGTTTCCCTTTTGCAAAGTGCTTATTGTATGCCCAGGTATTGTTCTTTTTAATTTTGAAGGGAATATTTTCATTCCGTAAAAACTCCCGCATAATTTCAGCAGCTTTTTCTTCTTCCTTGCTGAAAGAGGGTGTCGAAATCAAGGTTTTCAACAATTCAATAAATTTCTCCATGTCAATGTTAATTTCGAAGGTGCAAATGTGGGAAAAAAAACCGAAATGGAGCCAAAAGTATTTTCTGCTATATTTGCATTCAATTCAATTGAAATGGCAAAAGAAGTTTATACAGAAAATCAGAAGAAATTTGCCCGTTTTGCCAAAGCGCTTGGCCATCCGGTTCGGGTTTATATTATGGAACTGTTGTCGAAACAATCGTGCTGCTATAGCGGAGATCTTTCTGAAGACCTCCCGATTGCAAAATCAACCTTGTCGCAGCATTTAAAGGAATTAAAAAATGCCGGATTGATCCAGGGCGAAACCGAAGCTCCGAAAATTAAATATTGCATAAACCAGGAAAACTGGGAAATGGCACGGCAACTTTTTCAAAACATATTGCTGAAAGAGCAACATTAAATTCTCTTGAAATGCCAATTGCTGTTGCTGATAAATAAAACTTAGAAAAATTAAACATTTGAAACCGGTTAAACTTTGAACCAACCTCGCTGACAAATGTTCTGATAAAAACAATTCACTAAAAATTGGAAAAATTTAAACAAAAAATTATGACGTTTTTAAATGTACCGGCTAAAGCAAATCATTTTATTGCACTCGTTGCAGTGTTTTCAATAATCGTTTTTACTTCCTGTAACCAGGCGCCAAAAAATTCTGAACAAACAGAACAAACACCTGTTTTACCTCAAAACCAGACACAAAACAATAACGAAGCGACAGAAACACAGGACGTTCAATCTCCTGCCCCGGCAGCAACAGAACAAACACCGGCAGCAGAACAGGCTACCGGAGAAGTCATGCTGAACCCTCCACACGGTGAGCCTTTCCACCGCTGCGATATACCTGTTGGTGCGCCGCTGAATTCGGCACCGGCAACAACTGCGCGGCCAGCCACAAGCAATCAGGTTCAGACGACAGCACCCCAAACTTCAGGTCAGGCGCCCAGCGTTACAAACAACCCTATGGCCCCAACCATCGAAAATGCCATGCGCATGAATACCGGTCAAACCAGAAGCACAACACAAACAACCAATAATACCGGCACCAAACCCCGGCTCAATCCGGCTCACGGGCAGCCATGGCACCGGTGTGATATTCCGGTTGGAAGCCCGCTTCCCTAATTTCCGGCTTATTTTTTAATGCGAAAAAATCTTTTACTTTTGGGGAACAAAGCAAATTAACATGAGAAAATCAATCTTCCTTCTGACCGTCCTGAGCATGATCGCCTTTTTTGCGCACGCCCAGGAGCAACAAACTGCTGCGGCAGATTCTATAGTTTTCGATAAACTGGAACATGATTACGGTACCATTGAACAAAACGGAGACGGAAACTGCGTGTTTACATTTACAAACAAAGGCCAAAAACCTTTGGTGTTAAGCAATGTTCGTGCTTCCTGTGGCTGTACCGTTCCGCAATGGCCACGGGAACCGATCGCTCCGGGCGAACAGGGTGAAATCAAGGTAAAATACAATACAAAAATTGTAGGATCTTTCAATAAAACCGTTACCGTGAATTCGAATGCAGCTAACAGCATGGTTAGATTGAGAGTTAAAGGACAGGTTGTTGCAAAGCAGTAATTCACAGACCTGGCCTTCAGGTATTTATATCTTCTGAGTAAAAATAATCAGACGGTCTGACTTTCCTTTTACAAATATTCAGGACTTGTATTCATTCTGCCTGACATAGCTTTGAGGCAATTCCCTCTCATCTCATTATCCTATTCAAAAAATTAGGCAGACAGATTTTCCATAATGATAAACTCCATATTTTTTTGATCTAAATTTAACCATTTGGTTAAACTTTTCAGTTAAAATATTTGGTCAATTCATTTTATCCCTCTATTTTTGACCATCTGGTTAAACTTACTGGTTAAGTTCATTAAAAAAAGCAATTAAAATATGTGGTTATGAGTGAAATAAAAAAAGACAACACCGAAGACAAAATTCTGGAAGCGGCACAAACGGTTTTCATCAAAAAAGGGATGGATGGTTCGCGAATGCAGGAAATAGCTGACGAAGCCGGCATTAACAAAGCTCTTTTACATTACTATTTCCGAACAAAGCAAAAACTATTCGAAGCCATTTTCAAGAAGGTTTTCAAACAAATTTTTCCAAACCTCGAAGCTTTTATCTATTCCGACAGGCCCATCAAAGAAAAACTGGAAATATTCATCGACAAATACATTAGTCTTCTGCTGAAAAATCCTTTCCTCCCGGCTTTTATTCTGAAAGAAATACACCGTGACCCGGAGTTTTTGGCTTCAGTTATAAAAAGTACCGGTGTAAAACCTAATGCCCTGTTCAGCATGTTTGAAAAAGAGATGAACGCCGGAAACATCAGGCGAATGGACCCAAAAGATTTGCTGATAAATATGCTGGCATTGAGCGTTTTTCCAGTTGCTGCCAAACCGCTTATGCAAATTATGTTTTTCGAAAACGATAAAAGAGCCTACAACGATTTTCTGGTAAAACGAAAAGAATCTGTAAAAGAATTTATATTTAACTCAATCCTCACAAAATGAGAAAGTTAATTCTACTTTTGCTGCTCCCGGCACAAATGGCTTTTGCCCAAAACGAAATAACACTGGAATACTGTTACAACCGGGCGCGCGAAAACTATCCAAATTTGCAGCAGGCCGGAATCTGGCAGGAAATTACCCAATTAAAAAAGGAAAATCTGAAAACCGGTTATCTGCCCCAGGTTTCATTGAACGGACAGGTTACCTACCAGTCGGACGTGACCAAAGTAGATATTGCACTACCAAATATTTCCATTCCAACGGTATCAAAAGACCAGTACAAAGCGTATGCTGAGTTCCGCCAAACCATTTGGGACGGCGGTTTGACAACAGTGAACACCCAACTGGAAAATGCGCTGTTGCAGAGCCATTTGAGCGAACTGGAGGTGGAGTTGTATAAACTAAACGAACAGGTGGCGCAGGCTTTTTTTACAGCACTGGTGGTTGACAAACAGGCCGAAGTTGTGGATGCTCAGCAAAAAGTACTCGCTGAAAAACTGAGTTCAGTGGAATCGGCAATCCGCAACGGTTTGGCAGAACAATCTTCGGCACTGGAAATAAAGGCCGAAATGCTGAACCTTCAGCAACAGTACATTCAACTCGAAGCAGCGAAACTTGCAGCGATTCAAATGCTTACCATTTTCATCGGAGAGCCAATAAAACAGGATGCTGAATTCACTCTCAACGAAAAACATATTCTGCCAGAGGAAAATTTTTCCCGTCCCGAGCATCAGCTCTTTTCAAACCAGTTGGCGCAGCTGGAAACACAGATGACGTTACTCGACAAATTGCGCAACCCGAAGCTGTTCGGCTTTGGGCAGGCTGGTTACGGCAAACCGGGATTAAATATGCTCAAAAACGAATTCGATACTTACTACCTGGTCGGGATTGGATTGTCGTGGAACGCTTTCGACTGGAACAAAACCAGTCGCCAGAAGAAAGTGCTTGCCCTGCAACAGGATATGATTCAGAACCAGGAAGAAACGTTCAACCAGAACATTCAGCTTTTGCTGGCTCAGCAGGCGGCGCAAATCAGCAAACTGGAAACCATGCTGAAAAATGACCGCGAAATGGTTGACCTGCGCACTGAAATTGCCCGGTCGGCTGCCTCAAAGCTGGAAAATGAAATTTACACAACGTCGGACTACATTCGTGAATTGCAGGCCGAAACTGTAGCAAAACTGAACTCCGAACTGCATAAAATTCAGTTAGATGAAGCAAAGGAAAAGTATAATTTAATTAAAGGAAATGTGGGGAGTGGACAGTCGCAGTCACAATCACAATCACAGTCTCAGTCTCAGTCTCAGTCACAATCACAGTCACAATCACAGTCTCAGTTTTCAGGAAGGATAAATCATTAACTATAAAAACTACAAACATGAAATACAAAGCATTCATTTTCATTATTTCACTCTCGTTTTTTGGATGTTCCAACCAAAACGACAAATCAGACGCCTTCGGGAACTTCGAGGCCGAAACCATCATCGTTTCATCAGAAGCCTCGGGAAAAATTCTGAAGCTGAATGCAGAGAAAGGGCAAAAGATTGACTCGGGATTTGTAACGGCTCTCATCGATACCATGCAAATTCATTTAAAACTGATGCAACTCGAAGCGCAAAAAGCTGCTGTTGAAGCCCGGAGACAAAGTGTCAGCGCGCAGGTTTCCGTTTTTGAAGAACAAAAGAAAAACCTGAGAATCAACGAAAACCGTGTTTCGCAAATGCTGGCCGACGGTGCTTCAACCCAAAAACAACTGGATGACATCAGCGGGCAAATCAGCGTAATCGACAAACAAATTGAAAGTACCAGAACACAGTTTACTTCAATTAATAAAGAATTGCAGGTGCTTGAAACGCAGCAGGAATCAACACTCGATTTACTGAGCCGCTGCAAAGTAATTTCACCGGCAAATGGTACCATCCTCGAAACCTATATTGAACAGGGCGAACTGGCCGCACCGGGTAAACCGCTGTTCGAAATGGCCAATCTGGATGAACTTACGCTAAAAATATATGTGAGCGGCGCACAGCTTTCCAATATTAAAATCGGACAGGAGGTGGAGGTTCTGGTGGATAAAAACGAAACAGAAAATCAATCATTTCCCGGAATAATAACCTGGATTTCTCCGGAGGCAGAATTCACCCCAAAAATCATTCAAACCAAAGAAGAGCGGGTGAAACTGGTGTATGCGGTAAAAGTGGCTGTAAAAAATGATGGCACATTAAAGATAGGAATGCCGGGGGAGATTAGTTGGCAGTCGCAGTGAACAGTCGCAGTGTACAGTCACAGTCGCAGTGAACAGTCGCAGTCGCAGTGAACAGTCGCAGTGAACAGTCGCAGTCGCAGTGAACAGTCGCAGTCGCAGTCGCAGTCGCAGTAAAAATTGAAAAAAATGAATTAAACATATAAACTTTTAAATTTTAGAATTATGGATTTTAAAGAGTTAATGGCGTATCAAAAAGCATTTAAATTAGCAATGGAGATTTTTATCATTTCAAAACAATTCCCAAAAGAAGAAAAATATTCATTAACTGACCAGATCAGACGGTCATCGAGGTCAACTTGTACAAACCTTGCTGAAGCTTATCGAAAACGGCACTATCCAAAACACTTTGTTAGCAAATTAACTGATTCAGATGGCGAAAACAGTGAAACCGTTGTTTGGCTCGATTTTGCTTTAGCCTGTGAATACCTGGATGCAGAAACGCATAAATTATTGTATGCTGAATGTTTGGAAATCGGGAAACTGTTGAATTACATGATGAACAACCCGGAAAAATTCGGCAGCAGTAAAGAACTTTAACAATCTTCTGAAAACTGAGACTGAAAACTGAGACTGAAAACTGAAATTGCATCAATTGAAACAAAATGATAGAGGTAAAAAATATATCCAAATCTTACAACAAAACTCCTGCTCTGAAAAATATCTCGCTGGAAGTGCAGGAAGGCGAATTATTTGGGTTGATTGGCCCCGACGGAGCGGGAAAAACGACGCTGATGCGGATTTTGATGACATTACTACTTCCCGACTCTGGCAAAGCAAAAATGAACGGCATCGACGTAGTAACCGACTTCAAAAAAATACGGCACATTGTTGGTTACATGCCGGGGCGTTTTTCGCTTTACCAGGACCTCAGCGTGGAAGAAAACCTGAATTTTTTCGCAACGGTTTTTGGCACTACCGTAGAAGAAAACTACGACCTCATCCGCGATATTTATTACCAGATTGAACCGTTCAAAAAACGCCGTGCCGGAAAACTTTCGGGTGGAATGAAACAAAAACTGGCGTTGTCGTGCGCGCTCATTCACAGCCCGAAAGTTCTGGTGCTCGACGAACCTACCCCTGGTGTCGATGCTGTTTCGCGCAAAGAGTTTTGGGAAATGCTTAAACAACTGCAAAAGAAAGAAATTACCATCCTTGTTTCCACTCCATATATGGACGAAGCCAACCTGTGCGACCGCGTGGCGCTTATTCAAAACGGACGGATTCTGGATGTGGACTCGCCCGGCAAAATCACCGAAAAATTTCCGCGAAAAATTATACAGATACGTTCAGACGAGATGTTCAGACTCATCAACGATTTAAGAAAATTTGATAAGGCGGAATCAGTTTTTGCGTTTGGCCAGTATGCGCACTTTACGGGGTTAAATGATGAGGTGGACGAAAGTGAACTGGATTTTTATCTCGAAAAACTCGGCCATAAAAATGTATTGGTGGAAGAAATTCCTCCGGGTATTGAGGATGTGTTTATGAGTTTGATGCAAAAAGCCTCCCCTGACCCCTCCAAAGGAGGGGAAAAAAGATTACAACTTATATAGAATGAAATCAATAGTAAATCATAATAATCTATCGCCACTTGGGGGAAATCCCGGTAGGGAAAAGGGGCCGATTATCACCGTAAAAAACCTTGTGAAAAAGTTCGGTTCGTTTACGGCCAACGACAACCTGACATTCGATGTTTACAAAGGTGAAATCTTTGGATTCCTGGGGGCAAACGGCGCAGGTAAAACCACGGCACTGCGCATTTTGTGCGGCCTCTCCGCTCCCACTTCCGGCGAGGTAAAAGTAGCCAGGTACGACATCTACCGCGAAACCGAAAAAATTAAAAAGAACATTGGGTATATGAGCCAGAAATTTTCGTTGTACGAAGATTTGACGGTGGCCGAAAACATTCAGCTTTACGCCGGAATTTACGGGATTTCACCAACAAAACGCAAAGCAAAAATGACCGAATTGCTGAAAAAGCTGGAGCTTGAAAACGCCAAGAATAAGCTGATTTCCGGCCTTCCGCTTGGCTGGAAACAAAAGCTGGCCTTTTCGGTTGCCGTGTTTCACGAGCCCAAAATCGTTTTTCTCGACGAACCCACAGGAGGCGTTGACCCCGTTACCCGGCGCCGGTTCTGGGACTTGATTTACGAAGCCGCAAGCAACGGAATAACCATTTTTGTAACCACACACTACATGGATGAAGCTGAATACTGCGATCGGGTTTCCATAATGGATGCCGGAAAAATTGAAGCGCTGGACACTCCGGCGAGGTTAAAAGAAAAATACAATGCAAAAAATATGGATGAGGTATTTATACAAATTGCAAGATGAAAAAGCCTCCCCTAACCCCTCCAAGGGAGGGGAAAAAGAAAAAGAAATGAACAAACGGGAAAAAATAGAGAACAATTTTAAAATATGGAAAACGGAATTCTGTAATCTGACGATTCAATTACATTCTTTGGACTTCGAGCTTCGGACTTCCGTCTTCCAGCGATCTTAAATCATGAAACAGTTAAAATCATTCATAAAAAAAGAATTCTTCCACATTTTTCGCGATCCGCGGACGATGCTGATTCTTTTTGGCATTCCCATCGCCCAGTTACTGATTTTTGGTACAGTAATAAAAAGTGAAATCACAGATGTACATATTGCCATTTACGACCAGGCGAAAGATGAAACCACCTTGCAGATTACCAACAAACTGCTGTCGTCGGGCTATTTCTTGCTGGATGAAAACCTAAACAGCACAAATGGTATTGAAGATATTTTCAAAAAAGGGAAAGTGAAGGAAGTGGTGGTTTTTGAAAGCAATTTCGGTGAAAAACTTATGCGCGAAGGTTCGGCAGCGGTTCAACTCATTGCCGATGCGTCTGATCCCAACATGGCTCTGCTGGTCACATCCTACACCTCCGGAATCATAAACGACTACATCCGCAAACTGAATCCAAACATGGAAATGCCCATGCAAATTGAGCCCGAAGTGCGCATGTACTTCAACGAGGAGATGAAAAGCGCCTATATGTTTGTTCCGGGAACCATGGCACTCATTCTCATGCTCATTTCGGCCATGATGACCTCCATTTCCATCACTCGCGAGAAAGAGATGGGAACCATGGAAATATTGCTGGTTTCGCCGCTGAAACCGGGACAGATTATTGTAGGAAAAGTCCTTCCCTACCTTATCCTTTCCATCATCAACGCTTTTGTGATTGTGCTGATTGGTCGCTTCGTTTTTGGAGTTCCTGTTACCGGCAGTTTCATTTTGCTGATGCTGGAAACCATCCTGTTCATCCTGATGGCGCTTTGTCTGGGAATTCTCATTTCCACGATGGCTAAAAACCAGATGGTAGCCATGTTTATTTCCATGATTGCCCTGATGCTGCCCACTATCATCTTGTCGGGCTTCATTTTCCCCATAGAAAATATGCCGGAAATACTGCAGTGGCTAAGCCACATTATGCCAGCGCGCTGGTTTATCACCATCATTCGCGGCATAATGCTGAAAGGTACCGGCCTGCTTTTCGTGTGGAAAGAAACTTTGATTTTGGCAGCAATGACGCTGTTTTTTGTGGTGGTGAGTATGAAAAAGTTTAAGATCAGGTTGGAATAGCTGTCATTCCGAAGGAGGCACGACTGAGGAATCTGTTTCAATTATAAGATTTCTCCTCATTCTTCGTCGAAATGACGTACAATAAATAAAAACATGAACACAATACTTTATATTCTTCAAAAAGAATTCCGGCAGATTTTCCGGAACCGGACGATGCTGCCCATGATTTTTGGCGTGCCGCTGGTGCAAATGCTTATTTTGGTTTTTGCAGCAACGTTTGAAATGAAACAAATTGATATGGTGGTGGTTGACAAAGACCTATCGACCAAATCGCGGGAGCTGGTTTCCAAA
>CAZCPH010000008.1:0-22458 GCA_964500105.1 uncultured Mariniphaga sp.
CGGCGAAGTAAGCAAACCCGAACGGGTAGTTGCCCCTATGAGCGTAAACGAATGCAATTCGAGCTGTATGGAACGGGCACTCGGACCTTTATCAATCATGATATCAATCCGATAATCTTCCATAGCCGAATAAAGATACTCTTCCACTATGGGTGACAAACGATGAATTTCGTCGATAAAAAGCACATCACGTTCTTCCAGATTTGTTAACAAACCGGCCAAGTCACCTGGTTTATCGAGTACCGGACCTGAGGTAATTTTTATTCCAACCCCCAGTTCATTGGCAATTATATGCGACAAAGTTGTTTTTCCCAATCCCGGAGGACCATGCAACAAAACATGATCGAGCGATTCATTTCGCATAGAAGCAGCCTGAACAAAAATTTTCAGGTTTTCAACAATTTGCTTTTGCCCTTTAAAATCGTTAAACGATAAAGGCCGCAATTTTCTATCCAGCTCTCTGTCTGTATCCGGATAAAATTCGCTTCGTATATCCAGTTCTTCACTCATTTCTTTGACACGGCAAATTGTTCTATTACAGCATAAAGTTCCTCTGGCGAAAAAGGTTTCGGCAAATAATCATTCATTCCGGCCTGCAAACATTTATCTTTATCGTTATCAAGCGTATTGGCCGTTAAAGCCACTATAGGCACCCCTTTTTCAACACCTTTTTCTTCTTCAAGTTTTCGGATATCGGCTGTAATTTCAAAACCGTTTTTTTCAGGCAGCATAATATCCATTAAAATTAAATCGGGCGGATTTTCAATAACTTCCTTCATTGCCTCCCGCCAGTTTATAACACCAACAACTTCGTAGTCCATTTTTTTTAAATGAAAACAAACTACTTTTTGATTTAACAGGTTGTCCTCAACTAAAAGTATCTTCAATTTCTTCTGTATTTTAATTATATTCTTTAATTGTAAATAAATATGGTATTAATAATAGCTTGTTTGCAGTTGTTCATTTCAATTTTTAAATTTTTATAAAGATAGAATTCACTTTTAATCTTCCAAAATACAAACAATTCTTTTTACTGTATCTTATTCATATTCAAACTAAAAATATTTTTTTTAACACCTGTTAAAAAGACTGATCAATTTCACTATTCATTTTTTAACCGGTTTATTTTGTGTGTAAAAATTGACCGAACATTTTGCTTAATTTCTTTTCTTAATTCAAAAATAATATTAATGCATTAAAATAAGTTGAATGCAAATATTGTTTTAAAAGTTTATTTTTGTTTTTTCATCCGTTTTTGAAACAATTACTAACAATTAGTAGTTCTTTTAATAAGCTGGAAAAAAAGAAATTAGAAAATAATGACAGAAAATTTTAACATACTTGTTCATAAGCTGAATGCTTTTCGTGTCAAGTATTATTCTTTTAAATTAATTAAAGGTATTATTCTTACTTTTTTCTTTTTAATTGCCTTATTCACAGTATTTTCTGTTGTAGAATATTTCGTTTATTTTTCTTCGGAAATACGAAAAACACTCTTTTACGGGTTTATTATTTTCAGTGCTTTGCTAACGTTGCAGTTTATTCTTGTTCCGTTTCTGAAACTCCTGCACATTTTAAAACCAATTGATATTAAAACCAGTTCGGTTATTATTCAGAAACATTTTAGGGATATTAAAGATAAACTACTGAATATTATAGAGTTATCAGAAATACGAGATCCTTCTTATTCCAGTGAAATTGTTTTGGCCAGTATCGATCAGAAAATCAATGAACTGAGTGTTTTCGATTTCAGGCAGGCTATTCAGTACCGAAATCTAAAAATGATATCATTCTATTTTCTGATTAGTCTTTTGTTGACTTTTTCAGTATTTCTGGCCAATAAATCAATTTTTACAACAGCACCTCAGCGAATTATTCATTACAACACAGAATTCGTAAAACCAGCACCTTTTGTGTTTAAACTTTTAAGTACTGATTTAAAGGCAAAAAAGGGAGATTCATTTAAAATTAAAATGGAAGTTGACGGAGAAGAACTGCCGCAGGTTGCCTATATTAATATTGAAGGAAACAATTACCTGATGAAAAGCACAGCTGCCGGCGTTTTTGAATTTGAAATAGCGTCAGTAATTAACCCGGTAAATTTCTATTTTACAGATTTGAAATACCAGTCTGAAGCATATTATTTGCAGTTACTGCCAAAACCAGGTATCAATAATTTTGATGTAACTGTTTCACCTCCTGCTTATACCGGTTTGCCGGTTTTAGTACACGAGAATATCGGAGATTTGCAGGTTCCACATGGAACATTGGTAAAATGGAACTTTCAGGGAATTGATATTGACACACTTTATCTGGCCCTGGCCGATTCGCTAACTATTGGAGCAAAGAAAACAACTTCGGGGTTTGAAGCAGAAAATCAGTTTTTTAAGGCAACAGGCTATCATGTTTTTATTCAAAATGAATTGACTGAACCTGAACTGGCCCTCTCCTATTCTGTTGATGTTTTGCCCGATCTTTATCCGGAAATCAAAGTTATGCAGGTACAGGATTCGTCGCAAATAACCCGCTTCTTTTTTAAGGGAACAATTGGTGATGATTACGGTTTTTCAGCGTTAAAATTTCACTACAATATAAATAATAATGATTCTGCCATTGCGATTCCATTCGTGAGAAGTTTGAACGATCAGGAATTTTACTTTAGTTTCGATTTTTCTGAAGTGGTTTCCGAATCGGGTATGATTTCCTACTATTTTTCGGTAACCGATAACGATGTGGTAAATAATTTTAAAACAACCACTTCTGATAACTTTGTTTTTAACGTACCAAATTCAGAAGAAATTGCTGCAAACGAAAAAGAGCAATTTCAAAAATTGGAAGAGATGTTGCAGCAAAGTGAACAACTAACCCGCGAAATTCAGGACGATCTGGAGAATCTCCGGTTAAAAAATATGGATACCAATGTTTCTGACTGGGAAAAATCACAAATGGTAAATCAAATTCTTTCCAAACAAAGCGAGTTGGAGAAATTGTATGACCGCATAAAACAGGATAACGAAAAATTGAACAATTATCTGAATTCGTTTAACCAGCAAAATGATGAAATACGGGAAAAACAACAGCAGATTGAAGAACTGCTTGACGAAGTTTTTACAGATGAGTTAAAAAAATTACTGGAAGAATTTCAAAAACTGGCAGAAGAGTTTGATAATAAACGACTGAATGAACTCACAGAACAGATGAATTTTACCTATGAAGATTTACAAAAACAGCTCGACAAAAATCTGGAAATGCTGCGAAAAATGAAGGTGGAACAGAAGCTTCAGACAGCAATTGATAATCTTAGTAAAATGGCTTCAGAAGAGGAAAAAATGGCTGAGGAAGTGAGCGAAAAGTCGAATTTTGATGAAGTAAAAGAACAACTCGAAAAACACCAGAAAGAGCTGGAAAATATTCAAAATGAGATAAATGATGCACTCCAGTTAAATGAAGAACTGGAAAAACCTATGAATTTTGATGACTTTAGCGAGGAGTTTGAAGATATTGAAGAAAGTATAGAAAACAGTAAGGATGAACTGCAAAAGCAAAACAGGAAAAAATCGGGTTCAGGATTAAAAGAGAATTCAGAAAAGATGAAAAACACAGCTTTTGCCATGCAGCAAATGTTGAATTCGAATACCATGCAGCAAAACATGGAGAATATTCAAAACCTCCGGCAAATATTGAGCAATCTGGTTTATTTGTCTTTTGAACAGGAGAACGTTCTGAACGGATTAACAACTATCAATGCCATCGATCCGGTAGTAAACGAACTCAATTTGCAGCAGCGGAGAATTAAAAGCCAAAGCCAGATTGTAAAAGATTCACTTTATGCGCTGGCCAAACGAACACCACACATCAACAGTTTGGTGAATAATGAGCTCATTACCATGGAACTGAACCTTGATAAAACACTGGACGAGATGACGGAAGGATTGTATCCAAATGCCCGTGCAAGTCAGCAATTTGTAATTACAGCCACCAATAATCTGGCACTGATGTTAAACGAAGCTTTGGAACGACTCGAAGAGCAAATGGCTAATGCGCAACCTGGAGATCAACAGTGTGAAAATCCCGGACAGGGGCAATCAGGAATGAATATGCTTAAACAGGAATCTGACAACATGAGACAGCAGCTTGAGCAGATGATTGAACAAATGAAGAATGGAAATCCGCAGAATATGAATCAGCAAATGGGACAATCGTTGATGCAACATGAAATGATGCAACAAATGCTGCGCGAAATAATGAACAATGGAAGTGTAGGCAGTGGAGCCAGAAAAGCACTTCAGGAAATAGACAATTTACTGGAACAAAATAGAAAGCAGTTGATGAATAAAAATGTAAACGCTCAAATGATTTCGCGTCAGAATCAGATCACAACGCGTTTGCTTGAAGCGGAAAAAGCCGAATTGGAACGCGAATTTGAAGACGAAAGGGAGAGCAGAACCGCCGAAGATTTTCAAAGTAATCCTGCATTGTATTTCGAGTACCAGATTCGTGATAATTCCACATTGGAATATTTAAACCGCAACTCTCATAAACTAAGCAACTTTTACAACAACAAATACAAGCAATATATAAACAATATGCAAACAGAACAGGATGAGTAAAAATTCTGAAATACTAGCCATTAAATCAGATAAAAAAGAGCTGGAAAAAGTTGAAAAGTTTCTTCAGGAAATTTTTGAAAAGGAAAATCTTCCCAATCAGTGTTTCAATAAAGTGTACCTGTGCATTTCAGAGGCGGTTATTAATTCTATTGAACACGGGAATAAGAACGATAGAACCAAAGAAGTTGATATTCAGATAAATTGCTCCAGGGGAAATTTATGTATTGAAGTGCACGACCAGGGCGATGGGTTTGATTATGAACTTGTTGAAGACCCAACAACGAAAGAAAACATAAAAAGAGAAACCGGTCGCGGTATTCATATTATGAAGTCACTTTGCAACCAGGTTGAATTTAAAAACCGGGGTAAAAGCGTTTCCATACAAATTGATTTAACGTGAGTACAATTGCTTTTTTTTTCGAAGAAATTGATCCTGTCAGGTTGAATAAAAAATTACTTCGGGAATCCGTTCGGTTTATAATTCAACATGAAGAGAAGTATGCCGGAGATATTTCTGTTATTTTCTGTTCAGACCAATATTTGTTAAAAATAAATGAACAATACCTGAATCATGACTATTATACTGATATAGTTACTTTTGACTATGTGGAAAATTCCGTTATTTCGGGCGATTTATTCATAAGTGTGGACCGCGTTACTGAAAATTCCAAACAGATGAATGTTGATTTTCAGGAGGAATTGCACCGGGTAGTTTTTCACGGAATATTGCACCTGCTTGGTTATAAAGATAAAACCGATGCTGAAAAGTTGCTGATGCGCAGGAAGGAAGATTTTTATTTAAGGGAGGCAGGTTTTAAAAGGGAGAAAAGATGATTCAAAAATACGATGTTATTGTTGTTGGTGGTGGCCATTCAGGTTGCGAAGCTGCTGCCGCTGCAGCCAATTTGGGTTCAAAAACATTGCTGATTACCATGGACATGACCAAATACGCTCAGATGTCCTGTAATCCGGCAATGGGAGGAATTGCGAAAGGTCAGATTGTTCGTGAAATTGACGCTTTGGGAGGTTATTCCGGAATTATTGCAGATAAAACAACCATTCAATTCAGGATGCTGAATCTTTCCAAAGGACCAGCCATGTGGAGCCCCCGTTCGCAAAATGATCGTTTCCGGTTTACTGAACTCTGGCGCGAAACACTGGAATCAATTGAAAATCTCGATTTGTGGCAGGATGCTGTTACATCACTGATTCTGGAAGGAAATGAGGTCAAAGGGGTGCGTACAAAAATTGGAGTAGATTTTTACGGAGAAACTGTTGTTTTAACCAACGGCACTTTTTTGAACGGCTTAATTCACGTGGGATCGTCACAAATGCGTGGCGGCAGGATTGGAGAGGCTGCGTCCTACAACTTAACCGAACAACTGTTTGATGCCGGTTTTAGAACCGGAAGATTAAAAACAGGTACTCCTGTGCGTATTGACGGTCGCACTATCGATTTTTCAAAGTTAACTGAGCAAAAAGGAGATGATACACATTATTCCTTTTCCTATCTGCCTGGTACCAAATCGGGTTTGAAACAACGTTCTTGCTGGATTACGCACACCAATCCAACAGTTCACAGTGAACTGGAACTGGGATTTGAGTTTTCACCAATGTTTGATGGTACCATTCAGGGTGCAGGTCCAAGGTATTGCCCAAGCATCGAATCAAAACTGATTACATTTTCTGAAAAACAGCAACACCAGCTTTTTCTCGAGCCCGAAGGTGAAACAACCATCGAATATTATTTAAACGGATTTTCTTCTTCGCTACCCTGGCAGGTGCAATACAATGCCATGCGAAAAATACCGGGGTTGGAGAATGCAAAAATTTTCAGACCAGGTTATGCCATTGAATACGATTATTTCGAGCCAACGCAACTTTTTCACACTCTGGAAACAAAACTCATTAAAAACCTCTATTTTGCCGGTCAGATTAATGGCACAACCGGATATGAAGAAGCTGGAGCTCAGGGAATTATAGCTGGAATTAATGCCCATTTACGCTGCCATTCACCTGGCCAGGAATTTATTCTGAAAAGAGATGAAGCTTATATTGGTGTTCTGATAGACGATTTGGTTACCAAAGGTGTGGATGAGCCTTATCGCATGTTTACCAGCCGGGCTGAATTCCGGATTTTACTGCGACAGGATAACGCAGATATACGGTTAACAGAAAAATCATACAATTTGGGTCTTGCTTCTCCAGAACGCAAAAAATTATTGGAGGAAAAAATTGGTTTAATTGAAGATATTATTCAATATACGCGAAAATTTAGCGTTAAGCCACAGTTTGTAAATCAGCTACTTACAGAGAAAGGAACATCTGAATTAAAGCAGGGAGTGAAATTATACGACATTATTTTACGCCCTCAGATTTCAATATTTGATTTGATTGAAGTCATCACCCCGTTTAAAACGTTTCTTGCGAGGGTTCCTGAAGAGCGAAAAATGGAAATTATTCAGGGAGCAGAGATTTCAATTAAATATGAAGGGTACATCAACCGTGAAAAAGTTTTGGCTGAAAAACTCGATAAGCTTGAACACATAAACATAGAAAATAAATTTAATTATAGTCAATTGAAATCTTTATCCACTGAAGCGAGACAAAAGTTGGAAAAAATAAATCCTAAAACCATTGGTCAGGCAAAACGAATTTCAGGAGTTTCTCCATCCGATATAAATGTTTTGTTAATTTTGCTGGGCAGATAAATAAATGTTTCACGTGGAACAAAAACCAAATCAAATATGGATTTAAAGAGTAAAATCAGGGAGATTCCCGATTTTCCAACAAAAGGAATAAGTTTTAAGGACATAACCACACTTTTAAAAGACAAGGAAGCATTCCGGTTTGTAATTGGTGAAATGGTAACCGAGTTTAAAGATAAAGGAATAACAAAGGTTTTAGGGATTGAATCACGCGGATTTATTGCCGGAGGTGTTTTGGCTTATGAGCTGAATGCAGGTTTTGTTCCTGTGAGAAAAAAAGGAAAATTACCTGCTGAAAAAATCCACGAAACCTACAAACTGGAATATGGAACAGACACAATAGAAATGCACAAAGATGCCATTTTGGAGAACGATATTGTTTTAATTCACGACGATTTGCTGGCTACAGGGGGCACAGCAAATGCCGTTTACAATATGGTAAAACGCATAGGTGTGAAAACAATCTATTTCAGCTTTATTTGCGACCTTGAGTTTATTCAGACTCCACAGAAAGAGGTCATTCAAAAATTTAATCCACGGATACTGGTCAAATATTAGATTGGTGAAATATCAGGCAAAAAATGGAAATATTGAATATTTAAAAAACCTGATTTCCGTTCTTCCCGGAAAGCCGGGGATATACCAGTATTACGATGATACAGGGAAGATTATCTATATTGGCAAGGCAAAAAATCTTAAAAAACGTGTTTCCAGCTATTTTTCCAAGCAACACGAAAGTCGCAAAACAGCGATGCTGGTGCGAAATATCTCCGATATAAAGCACATGGTTGTTGAAACCGAACAGGACGCGCTTTTGCTTGAGAATAACCTGATTAAAAAGTATCAGCCTCGTTACAACATCAGGTTAAAAGACGATAAAAGTTATCCCTGGATTTGCGTAAAAAACGAACCCTTTCCCAGAGTTTTTCAAACACGAAATTTCATTAGAGACGGATCAAAATATTTTGGTCCATATACGTCAGGTTATACAGTTAGAACACTACTTGAGTTGTTTAAAGCGGAATATAAGCTGCGTACCTGCAATTACCAGCTAACCGATGAAAATATTAAATCAGGTAAGTATAAAGTGTGTCTTGAGTACCATATCGGAAATTGTGAAGGACCATGTGAGGGGCTTGTTTCAGAAGAAAAATATAGCCAGGGAATTGAAGATATTGTCGATATCCTGAAAGGTAATATTTCAGGTGTAATTAAACATCTGGAGTTGCGTATGGCGGATTTGGCGAGTGAAATGAATTTTGAGGAAGCGCAAAAGATTAAGGAAAAATTTGATTCATTAAAGCGTTACCAAAGTAAATCCACAATTGTTTCCCCCACAATTACTGACGTTGATGTTTATACCATTGAGCAAGACCAAAAGTTTGCCTTTATCAATTATTTAAAAGTAATTAAAGGAGCTATTATTCAAACTTTTACGCTTGAAATAAAGAAGAGTCTCGACGAATCAGCCGAAGAATTACTTCTTGCCGGAATTGTGGATATCAGACAGAAAATTTTTAGCAATGCGAAGGAAATTTTGGTTCCTTTTAATATAAAAACACACCTCGAGGGTGTAACATTTAAAGTTCCGAAAAAAGGAGATAAAAAGAAACTGCTTGATTTATCCTATCGAAATGCAAAATATTTCCGTATGGAGAAGGAAAAGCAAATGGTGCTCAAAAATCCTAAAATTAGAGAAGAACGGATTTTAAAGACAATGCAGAAAGATTTACAATTGGGTGAAATGCCGGTAAATATCGAATGTTTTGACAACAGTAACCTGCAGGGATCAAATCCGGTGGCAGCATGTGTGGTGTTTAAAAATGCAAAACCGTTGAAAAAGGAATACCGCCATTACAACATTAAAACGGTGGAAGGGCCGAACGATTTTGCATCAATGGAAGAAGTAGTTTACCGCAGATATAAACGATTGATGGATGAAAACAGAAAACTTCCGCAGCTGATTGTTATTGACGGCGGAAAAGGCCAGCTTTCTTCTGCTGTATCAGCGCTGGAGAAACTTGATTTACGCGGAAAAATTTCCATAATTGGCATTGCCAAACGTTTGGAAGAAATCTATTTCCCCGGAGATTCTGTTCCGATTTACATCAATAAAAATTCAGAAACTCTTAAAATCATTCAGCAATTGCGTGACGAAGCACACAGATTTGGAATAACATTTCACCGGAATAAACGGTCAAAGAGCTTCACCACGTCAGAATTGAATCAGATAAAGGGAATTGGTGAACAAACCATAAAAAAGCTTTTGAAGGATTTTAAATCGGTTAAAAACATCAAAGAATCAACACAAGAAGCTGTAATTCAGTCTATTGGAAGTTCAAAAGGTGCCCTGGTATATCATCATTTTCATCCCGCAGATCAGCCATGAATAAAAAGGTTTTGCTTGGCATGAGCGGAGGGATTGACAGCTCGGTCGCTGCAATTCTTCTTCAGAAAAATGGTTACCGGCTTTATGGTGTAACTTTTATTTTCTCCGGAAACGAAGATTCAAAACAACATCACAGTGTCGAATCTGCCAGGCTTCTTGCCGGAAAGTTGGGAATTGAACACCATGTTGTTGATTTAAGGTCTGAGTTTAAAGCACAGGTAATCAATTATTTTATCAACGACTACGCTTCCGGAAATACACCTTTTCCTTGTGCAGTATGTAATCCTCAATTGAAATTTTTAAATCTGGAAAAAGTAGCTAAGGAGTTGTCCTGCGATTTTATTTCCACCGGGCACTATGCCAATATTACTGAAAATAACGGAATTAAATATATTTCTACCGGAAGTGACGGTGAGAAAGATCAATCCTTTTTTTTGTGGGGATTAAAGGAAAAAACCATTAATAAACTTCTGCTTCCATTAGGCAATTTTTCGAAAGATGAAGTTCGTGAAATTGCGACAGGAAATGGATTTGAAAACCTGAATAAGAAGAGAGAAAGTCTTGGTATTTGTTTCATTAAAGGAAATGACTACCGTAAGTTTCTTTCTGATAGTGGTTTAGAGTCAAATCCGGGAAAGTTTGTGGATTCAAAAGGAAGTATAATCGGCCAACACAAAGGTATTTTTAACTACACGGTTGGTCAACGAAGAGGACTGGGCCTGCATCTGAATAAACCTGTTTTTGTGTCTGAAATCAGGATGGAAACCAACGAAGTGGTTTTATCCGGATTTGACGAAATGTACCGTAGCCGCATTTTTCTGATGAATATTCATTTTGTGGGTAAATCCGAACCTGAAGCAAATAATATTTATACGATAAAAATTCGTTACCGGCTACAGAAAAATTCGTGTAGAATTATAAAACTCTCAGATAATAAGGTAGTTGTGGACCTTATGGAACCGGTTTCGATGGTCGCAAACGGACAAACGGCGGTATTCTATGATGGAGATCGTGTGATTGGCGGCGGCTTTATTGAAAGTTCTGAATAATCAGTGCGGTTTGCGGTATTTGTCTTCTCCTTCCAGCAGGCCTAAATAGCTGATAAAACGGCTTTGCGCAACTTCACCGGCATCTAAAGCTTCTTTAACCGCGCAACCCGGCTCATGGGTGTGTGAACAGTTGCTGTATTGACAATGTTTCGAGAGCTTGAAAATTTCAGGAAAGTAATGTGAGATTTCCCAGGCTTCCATATTCAGCATTCCGAAACCTTTAATTCCCGGTGTATCAATGATATAACCGCCAAAAGACAATTTAAACATGGCTGAAAAAGCGGTGGTGTGTTTCCCGGTTTTGTGCATATCTGAAATTTCTGAGGTTTTCAGATTTAAACCGGGTTGAACGAGATTAATTAAGGTGGACTTCCCTACCCCGCTATGCCCGTTGATAACGTTGCTTTTTCCTTTCAACTCATTTTTCAATTTTTCAATACCCTGATTTTTTGTAGCTGAAGTAGCAAGGCACGAATACCCGATTTTGGAGTAAACGGCAATCAATTCGTGCATCCGTGTATTTTCTTCTTTGGTGTACAGATCTGTTTTATTGAAAACGATTAAAACCGGAATACGGTAAGCCTCGGCAGAAGCAAGGTAGCGGTCGATAAATGTGGTGGTGGTAACTGGCCAGGCAATGGTAGCCACCAGAACAGCCTGGTCGATGTTAGCGGCGATAATGTGCGATTGTTTGGAAAGATTTGGAGAACGGCGAACGATGTAATTTTTTCGTTCTTCGATGCCGGTTATCCATCCGGCCGGCAGGTCTGTCGGGGATTTCAGGTCTTTCTGAACGGTAAAAATCACTCTGTCGCCTACCGCCACAGGATTGGTGCTTTTAATATCTTTCATGCGAAAGTTGCCTTTCACCTTACATTCCACAATCTCACCGTTTTCGTCTTCTACGGTGTACCAACTTCCAGTTGTTTTTATGACCAGACCTTTTTTCAATTCAAAAAATTTGCTGTAAAAATAGCCTTTTTAAAACGAATCAGAGTTTATAAATCGAAAGTTGTTGGTTTTGATGCTATTCCACGTGAAACATGCGAATATTACTCCCAGTCCAGTATAATTTTCCCGCAGTTGCCTTCTTCCATAATATCAAATGCTTTTTGAAAATCGTCGGCACGAAAACGGTGGGTGATTACCGGCGTAATATCCAGCCCTGATGTCAGCATCATTTCCATGTGGTACCAGGTTTCGTACATTTCACGACCGTAAATACCTTTCAATGTTAATCCTTTGAAAATGATGTTGTTCCAGTTTATTTGTGTTTTTTGAGGCAGGATTCCCAGCAGGCTTATTTTACCGCCGTTGTACATGTGGTTTACCATATCGTTAAACGCGGCAGGCGACCCCGAACATTCCAGCCCGATATCGAAACCGGCCACCATGTTATGATGCGTCATGGCTTCTTTTATGCTTTCTTTAGTGGGATCGATAACGCGCGTGGCGCCCATTTTGCGGGCCAAAGCACGGCGAAAAGGACTTAAATCGGTACCAATTACATTTCGCGCACCGGCAAACCGGCAAATGGCAGCTGCCATGGCGCCAATGGGTCCTCCAATTCCGGTAATCAATACATCTTCTCCCAGTAAAGGAAACGAAAGCGCTGTGTGTGTGGCATTTCCAAACGGATCCATAATGGCCATAATATCGTCGGGAATGCTCGCATCTACGTGTAACACGTTTTTTGCCGGCACTGAAATGTATTCAGCAAAACCACCGTCGCGCTGAACGCCAATGCCAATGGTGTTGTCGCAGATGTGCTGTCTGCCACGCCGGCAGTTGCGGCAAAACCCGCACGAAATGTGGCCTTCAACAGTAACCCGCTCACCTACTTTCACCCGGTCAACTTCAGAACCCACTTCCACCACTGTTCCCATATATTCGTGCCCGATGGTTACAGGCGGTTTAATGGCCTGCTGCGCCCATTCATCCCATTTGTAAATGTGCAAATCGGTGCCGCAAATAGCTGCTTTTTTAATTTTGATGAGCACATCGTTTGGTCCCACTTTCGGCATGGGAACATCTTCCATCCAAATCCCCTTTTCTGCTTTGCTTTTTACCAGTGCTTTCACGTTCGTTTATATTTTAACAGGTGAATATTTATGTTTTAAAACCGTTCGCAATTTAAAGCAAATATTAACGGGAAAGAATAACGAAAATCAGGAAAGAAGCAAGAAAAGATTTCCTGTTTTAATGAAAGCGATAGCATTAAAAGGGTTTGATTCTATATGTTTTCGCTAAGCAGAAACCGGTGAGAGATAAACCGCACAGGATACCACGAGGCAATGAAGCCGATACCCAAAACGATTCCGAGAATGAGTAAAATATCGGAAAGAATGATTTGAACCGGATAGGCTGAGATGATAAATGAACCGGCGCCGGGTAGCGTAACAATTTCGAATTTGATTTGAATCCAACACACCAAAATACCCAACAGTGAGCCAATTACAGCGCCAAAAAAGGTAATCAGCCAGCCTTCAAACAGAAATATTTTCCGGATAAGTTTGGAATCGGCGCCCATACTGCGCAGGATGAACAGGTCTTCTTTTTTGTCGATAATCAACATTGACAGGCTTCCCAGCATATTGAACGAAGCGACAATTAAGATAAAAACAAGAATGAGATATGATGCCCATTTTTCAGATTTCATGGTGCGGAAAATCAAGTCGTGCTGCTGGTATTTGTTTTTCACGTGAAACGATTCACCCAGAATTTCCTGAATTTCTTTCTGTAGTTTTTTGGGATTTACTTTCGGGTCGGTACCCAGCTCTACAGCCGACACACGGTTTTCGCTTTCGAAAAGTTCGGCGGCAAAATGGTACGGTACAATCATGTATTTGGAGTCAATCTCTTCGAGCACTGAAAAAACGCCGGCAGGATATATGTAGTCGAAGTTAAGCGATCGTGCCAGGTTTACTGATGCCTGCCTTCCCTTTTTGGGCACAAAAATACGTATGGGATCCACAAACGAAAGTCCCAACCCCAGGTTGTATGCCACACCCTGCCCTACAACGGCATAGTTTATTCCTTTGTCTTCGAGCATAAAAGCACCGTCCACCATCAGCGTGTCGATGTTGGTGTAATTCGAATAGTTTTGCGGAACGCCTTTCACCACTGCCGGAAATTGCTGGCTTCCGTATTTCAGTAAGGCCACTTCTTCAATCACTTCAGCATAGTGAATAACTCCCGGCAGATTTTGAATTTCTTCAAAACGACTGTCGCCCGGTATAAACATTTTTCCATGACTTGCCGTAATTTTCAGGTCGGGATCAAAATTACTGAAAAAGGTCTCAATGAGGCTGTTAAACCCGTTAAAAACCGAAAGCACAATAACTAAAGCCATGGTTCCCACAATAATTCCGGCTACAGAAATGGCCGAAATAATGTTGATGATGTTTTGTTTCTTCTTCGAAAACAAATACCGCAGCGCTATGAAAAGTGGTAAATTCAATCTCTTTTTTCTGAATAAACGATGATTTCCAAATTTTATTGATGTCTATTTGTGCAGTAAATCGTCGATGTGTTCGATGTAATCGAGGCTGTCGTCGATGTAGAACTCCAGCTCCGGAATAATACGCACGCTTTTGCCGATTCGCCGGCCCAGCTCTCCCCTCACCGACTTGCTGTTTAGCCGGATTTCGCTTAGAATTTCGCTGGAAAATTCCGACGGATAAATGCTGAGATAAATGCGGGCAATGCTCATGTCTTTGGTCACCCGAACAATGGTAACACTGATGAGTTTTCCGTGGTATTTCGATTTATTAAGTTGCAGCAGAATATCAGCCATTTCGCGTTGAACGAGTCTTGAGATTTTATTCTGTCTTGTGCTGTATTGTTCCATGACTTACGTTGTTTCCGGTTTCAAACTGGCCCAAAATTACAAACTTTTATCCGTTGTACCTCAGAATACAAATTCAATGTGACTTTAATTCATTATTTTTGTAAAAAGCATGAAAGTTATGGGTGTACAAAAATTAAGAGAAGAACTTCACGATTATATCAATCACGCAGACGAAACGTTTTTGAAAATGGTTTATGCCATGAGCAAAGAATATAAAAAGACTGATATTATCGGATATGAATCTGATGGATCGCCAATTACTAAAGAAAGGCTTTTGGAAAGAGTAAAATCTGCTTCTAAAAGAGTGAAATCCGGTGATTACATAACACAACAAGAAATTGAAAAAGAGATTGAAAATTGGTAAGGAAAAAGAAACTTCCCATTCGGTGGGACAGGTTAGCAAAAGAGAATCTAGACCAAATTTTTGAGTTTATCGCTGAAGATTCGGTGACTGCAGCCAGAAAAGTAAAAAGAGAATTGATAAAACTCGCCCACAGTTTGAATGACTTCCCCGAAAAATTTTCTAAAGAAACGTACCTGGAAGATGAACCAGAAGATTACAGGTCGGTTTCAAAATGGAGTTATAAAATTATTTACGAAGTTACTGAAGATTATATCATAATTGTTGATGTGTTTCACACGAGTCAGCATCCGTTAAAAATGAAAGAAGGGTTAAGAAAGAAAACTTAAAACGGTGTAATTTTACCTTCCTGCAGATAGGTTCTGCACTGCATTCCGGAGGTCTTCATCGGGTTTAATGATGTTGTAGTTTTCCCAGAATTGCGGATCGTAACTGCCAATCATTTCCACAAAAATATCGCGCTGGCCAAATGATTCATCGCGCCCGAAACGCCTAAGTTCTGTAGGTTGAATGTCAGTAATCAGCAGGTCGGAAACACTGTGGAATTCCGAATTGATGTTTTCGCGGCGGCTGCGGATTCTGAATTTTATGGAAGCCTGTGCAGTTGCCAGTTGCCATTTCCCCTGGTAGCGCTGGTAATTCACCGTATATTCTACAAACGAAGGGCGGGCTTTTACTCCCGGCGGAGTTCGTTTAACCAACACAGGTGTTGCTTTTCTTAGTCCGTTCCGGTCGAATCCGTACCGGGCATGAACAATGGCAAATGTTTCACGGTGAATAAACATCTCACCCACAAATCCATGAAAATCTGCTCCTGAAACGGGTTCAAATTCAAGTACATAAACCGGATTGTCGTTGTACCACACTACCCTGCTGATTTTATACTGATAAAGATGCTGGTAAGCCTCGTCAATAAACGATTCCATGGTTTTTATCACATCCAGCTGGGTGATGGTGAATGGTCCGCCCTGCAGTTTAAAGTTCATCCATTTAAACGGCTGTACATCAGCACTCTGTCTTCCTTTCAGCAGTCGCACCAAATCTGTACGAAAGCTGTTTACATAAGGTGCTTTCAGAATTTCAATCACCGCTTCCGAAACATTGATGTATTCGTCATCCTGCCGAACGGTTTCACGATAAAATCCGGTCAGCAACTTATTGTAAGAAGTGTAATTGTTTTCGAGGTTTGCTCTGATGTTTTCCAGCAGTTTTTCGGGAGTTGTGGCTGTAACTTTTACTTCGCGTATCCTGATGGAAATAGGGTCGAGAAAAATCAGATCTTCGTCAAGAAGCTGATTTGCAGGCAAAAAAACCTGAGCATAACCCATATTTGATACCACAAGTGTATCGTTAATGAACTGCGGATGCAGCTTCAGCAGAAATTCTCCGTCGGTGTTGGTAATGGTACCAATGGGTTGGTTAAAAACAGACACCGAAGCATAACTGATGGGAAATTCTTTTTTGCGGTCGAGAATTTTTCCCGAAAGAAAAAAATACTTGACCGGAATGCTGTCGGAAACAATACTTTCCAGCTTTTCGGAACCTGTTCGTTTTGTGATGATTACCTGGTTTTCAAGTTCAGTGAAACGAAATTCTTTCGGATTAAAAAGTTCGTTTAAAACAGAAAACAATGATTTTTCAACGACCTGTATGTTGTGTGTTTTTCCTGCATCAATCAATGAAGCGTCATACGAAAAATAGACCCGTGCCTGCCAGCTGATCTGGTCCAAAATGGTTGTGAGCGGCTGGTTTTCGGCCTGAATGGAAATGCGCCGTTCAAAAACAGAACCATCCTGCTGCTGGCCCACCAAAGTGAAACTCAGCAACAGGATGGAAAAAAACATGCAAATAGTTTTATCAGGCATTAAAATATTTTTTTCAGCTCAAACGAGGTTTTATGTTCCTCTCCGTTGCGTAATACGGTAATTTTAATTTTTTTGTTCTCTTTGCTTTGCAATAAAAGGTTTATATCATTCAACTCAAGCGACTGGTGGTTGCTGTTGTTCAGCGAAAGAATCTGGTCGTTTACCTGCAGACCGGCAAAATAGGCGGGAGAGTTTTCACGAATATCGGTAATGGTGAAAATTGGCAAACCCGGCATTGGATTGATCACCTCCATACCACTCATGTTGTAGTTAAAATCTTCTCTTACGCGGTAGGTTGGTCTGAGCGTCATCCGGCTGTTGCGGTAGTCGATGGTAACCAGGAAGCGTCTCAGTATTTCTGCACCAATGGTCCCGTTGCGGTCATTGGAGGAAATCAGCTGGTCAATCAATTCGGAGTTGGGGAAAGCTACAATGGGTTTTGGCAAAACCAGCGGGCCAACCCAAATACCGTCAATTCGTCCTTTTGTACCGAATAAATCGCCGTTCAGCCCTCTTCCCAGAAACGTTTCGATATGGTTTTCAGGAATTGCAATCCGTTCGTCCGATTTTTCGGATAGCCACAAGGCATCGCTCGCACCGGTGTCAACCAGCAGTTTTACCGGAACTTCCTCCAGATCTTCTGTTACAATGCTGGTGCGCACAAATGGCTTGTTGCCATCGAAATGTAACGGCAAAATGATGTCTTTTTTGCGGTCGCGGTATTTGTAATGCTCCGGACGGTAAAGTGTCAGCTTTTCGTTCGAATAATCAATCTTTACCACGTAATCTTTGAACAGATTAAAACCAATCAACCCGTGAACCGGAAGTCCGAGCATGTGGGAAATCTGAAAGTTTTCGTCAATAATCATCTGCACTTCCTGATTCCAGGCCGTCATTCCGTCAAGTTTAATGCTGTTGTTGGCCGAACGGTAGGCGGTTAAATCGTAACCTTCGCCTAATCCCTGAATTTGTACCGGCATTAAGTAGTTCAGATTCAATTTATTAACGAAAGGCAATTCAGTGATTATCGGGTAGCGTACACCGGTATCCAGTATAAAGTTTAGGGTGTCCGACTCATTTATGGTAACCGGAATGATAATCAGGTTACTGGCCGATTTAAAGTTGATGGTAATGGATTTGTCGCGTGGATCATCGAACAGAAACCCGCGGTTTGCACTCTGAAACTGTTGAGTGTTTTCGTACCCCATACTTTCATCCAGCGGCACGTAGTCTCTCACTACTAAAATGTTGTCTTCAATTTCAAACAGCAGGTAAAAGTCTTTCATCAGTTTATCCAGCACATACTTTATGGGCCGGTTTGAAATGTTGAGGTTCACTTTTTTCCCGGCTACAATATTCGCGTTGTACGAATAATCGAGATTCAGGTAATTGCAGATTTTTTCAATTACATCTGACAAAGGTTCATCTTCAGCATAAATGCTGATGTTCTGGTCGAGCACCTGCTGATTGGGCTGTTGCGCATACCCTGCCAGCGGAGCTATTAATAAAACAGCCAGTGCAAATGCCAGAACCATTCCGATTTTTATTCCAATTGTTTTCATGACTTTGAGTTTTACTTGTTCAATGTTTCTGTTTCAGATAAAATATACTTTTCGTTTTCCATTTCCAGGTTTAGTCCGAATGTGAGTTGAATGACATTCAGAATGAAATCCACCGGTTTTTTTTCGAATTGTGCTGTTAGTGCCAGCTGATCCACATTCTCTCCTATTATTTGAATATCAGAGTGATAAGTTTTGTTTAAGTAATGAACCACTTCGTTGAGGGGTGTGTTTTCGAATATCAGGTTTTGTGTTTTCCATGCCAGGTAATTGATATCGGAGTTAACAGTTTTTTCCAGTTTTCCGGTGGAAATAAGCAAAACCCCCTTCTCCCCTGCTTTAAGTAAAATTTCACCGGTATCTGGCGTGTTCATTTTTTCATTTCCGGCAACCTGTACGATACCGGTTTCCACAACCACTTCAACAGTTTCGGTTTCGGGGTAAGCACTTACGTTAAACGAAGTTCCCAAAACTTTCACCTGTGCGTTTCCTGCATTGATTATAAATGGTTTTTCGGGATTCGGAACCACATCGAAAAACGCTTCGCCGGTAACAGTCACTTCGCGAAAATCGCCTTTAAATTCCTTCGGAAACTGCAGTTTTGAATTGCTGTTCAGCGCCACAACCGAGCCATCGGGTAGTGTGTATTCGCTGACCACCTGTTTTTCTGCAGAAATAATTTCGCTGACCACCTGGTTTTGCTGGTTCCTGATTCCGAAATAGTAACCGGCAGAGGCAACCAGAAATGCCAGAATAAAAATTGCAGCATATTTATAAAACGTTGAAATAAAAGCTTTTTTCCTGTTTTGGCTTGAATCAATAGAAACAATTTTGGGTTGAATACGCTGTTGTGTTTTTTCCCAGGCTGTGTTGGTATCGAAACTTTTAAACTGGTAATATTCGCCGGATTTTTGGTGCACCAACCTGGCTTCTTCCAGCTCACGTTTGTTTTGTTCCGACTGTGCAGCCCATGTTTCCACAGCTTCCTGCTCTGCTGTGGTGGCTTCTCCAGCGAGGTATTTGATAATCAAATCCCAGCCGTTTTTTTCTATGGAAATTTTTGCTTTCATCTGTTAAAATGACAACTGGTTTTAAATTTACCCTGAAACGGGAACAGAAAAATGTTAAAAGAGAATCAGAAAATCGCGCAGTTTTTCGCGCAACGTTTTTATTGCCAGTCCCATTTGGGTTTCAACGGTTTTTACAGAAATATTCATTTTTTCGGCAATCTCGCGGTATTTGAGGCCCTCCTGTCGGCTCAACCTGAATATTTCCTGCCGCTTTTCCGGCAATTCGGCTATGCTTTCTTCAATTTTCTGAAACAGCTCGGTTTGGGTGTCAAAATTATCATCTGCTGAAAAAATGTCTGTTTCGGCTAAAATTTTTTGGGAATATTCATTTTTAATCTGATTGTGTTTGATGTAATTCAGACAATGATTTTTAACGGCTCTGAAAAGGTAATTTTTTACCGACGTTTCAATTTCAGTTTTTTCTCGTTTTTCCCAAAGGCGTACAAACAGCTCCTGAACAATTTCCTCTGCTGCTGAGGCGTTTTTAAGGACATGGGTAGCATAAAGGCACAAATGCGGGTAAAAATGCCGGAAAAGCGCTTCAAAAGCTTTCTCGTCACCCGTTTTTATTTTATCGAAAAGATTTTGTTCCTCCTGCCTGGTCATGCTGTTATTTTGTTTTAACCGATGACTAAAGTAGTAAAAAGAGGGTGATTTTCTGGAGGAGCAGCAAGAAATTATATGATAATTCCGGTAAGTAAATGGACAACCAGCAAGAAACCGCTGACCACAATGAAAATGGTGAGCACAACAGAAATGAGTGACGAAGACTTGTAGGTTTGCCGGTTGATCTGTGTTTCAACTTTTTTGTACTGGAAATAGGCAAAGAAGGCAAGCAATACGCCCAAAGCAACCATTCCGGTACCCACAACCGATGAAAAACCTTCTGAAATGGAAATGTTAAGGTCTTCCAGCATAAATGCCACTTCTTTCAGAAAAAGGCCGAATTTTACAATCACAAAACCGAGGCCCATTAGGGCAATGGAGGTTCGTATCCACGCAAGAAACGTGCGTTCGTTGGCCAGGTGTTCGCGCAATTTGGTATCGCTGTTGTTTTCACTCATATTCCGGTAGTTTTGTGAGCATTCCTGTTTTTAGCACAAATATAGGAAATTAGATTTTGTGAATTCCGTTGAAATAATTAGTTTTGCACACCCTTTTCCGCAAGGGAAAAGCCCGGGTGGCGGAATTGGTAGACGCGCTGGATTCAAAATCCAGTTCTGGCAACAGAGTGCGGGTTCGATTCCCGCCCCGGGTACGAAGAAGGTCTAACTGTCAGTCAGTTAGGCCTTTTTTATGAGAGAATTCAGTGAGAATTCAGGAATGATAGCAAAAACCCAAGCAAATAAACCACCATTTACTAATTGTTTCAAAGTGGATTTTATTCACTGGTATTTATCCTGATTGCATCAAGGGAAAGAAACATTGCGTTACTTGTGGTGAGTTAAACCCTAAAATCGGCCTGTCATATAAGGCAAAATATAAGGGGTAATTACCGCACACCGAGCAGGGCGGTGCTGCAGTTAGTTGCTCTTTTTTCTTTTTGGCTTAAAAATGCAGGCAGCGTTTCAGGGTTTTTGTTTGAAAAATTTAACATCAATATATCAGTGGTCGGAAAGTCAGCCGTAACGTTCAATATGGTGGTTTTATATTGTAAATAAGAATTTTCCTGTTTTTTATTGCGAACATAAGAAACTCCTGCCCTGTCTCCACTTGAATTTTGCATTACTTCAACCTTTGTTCACCATTAAATTCCAGCTATTTCACGCAAAGTCAAAACATCTTTTCCAATTCTTTCGTACTTTCAACCATTCAAAACTGAAAAGCTCAAAAAAAATGAAAAAATTGGATACCAGCCTGATGCATCCCCGCGACCAGATTACCATGATTATTGATAAAATTTATCGAAGCGGACTGACTACCACATCCGGCGGAAATGTTTCCATTATCGACGAAAGCGGCGATATCTGGGTTACGCCATCTGCTATCGACAAAGGTTCGCTCCGGCCTTCGGATATTGTGGTGATAAGGAAAGATGGAACCATCGAAGGGAGGCACAAACCATCGTCGGAGTACCCTTTTCACCGGGCGATTTATAAAGCCCGGCCCGACATCAAAGCCATTGTACATGCACATCCGCCTGCACTGGTATCGTTCAGCATTGTACGGCAAATTCCGGATACCAACATCATTCCGCAGGCCAAATACATTTGCGGCGACATTGGCTACGCGCCATACGAACTGCCGGGAAGCGAACAGCTGGGCGCAGTAATTGCCCGCGAATTTGACAAGGGTTTCAATGCGGTGATTATGGAAAACCATGGCACCGTGGTGGGTGGCAGCGATTTGCGCGATGCTTTTCAGCGGTTTGAAACGCTGGAATTTTGCGGCAGGACCATCATTTACGGCAATATGATTGGCACTCCTCGTTACCTTTCTGATGAACAAATTGAGGATTTTGAAAACCAGATTCCACGACTGCTGCCAGAAATGGAACAGGTGGAACATCCGTCTGATGAGCGTGCTATCCGCGAAGAGATTAAACGGATTGTACATCGGGCATGTAACCAGGGCCTGATGATAAGTTCCTACGGAACTGTTTCAGTGCGGTGGCGGGGAAATGACTTTTTAATTACCCCAACCGATGTGGCCCGCTGGAATATTCAAAACGACGATATTGTGCAAATAAAAGATGGTAAACGCGAACCGGGTAAACTTCCCAGTCGCGCCACCTGGCTCCACCAGGAGATATACAAACGCAATCCGGAAATCAATTCCATCATTTTAACGCAAACGCCGTATCTGATGGCTTACAGTGTGACAGATGAAAAGCTTGATGTGCGCACCATTCCCGAAAGCTGGATATTTTTGCAGGATGTTCCCAACGTGCCTTTCGGGTCGCATTTTGCCGGTGAGGAAACCATTCTGAAACTGCTCTCCAAAGATACGCCGGCAGTGATTATCAACAACGATTCGGTGCTGGTTACCGGCGATAAA
>CAZCPH010000009.1:0-5419 GCA_964500105.1 uncultured Mariniphaga sp.
ACTTTTCTGGAACAACAGTTCCAGGTTGAATAAGAAAAATCAAATTCCTTTTTTCCTAATAATGGCCTTTAAGCGAAAGTATAATGATTTTACTGCCAAAAACTTCATATACGAGTCGATGTTCTTTATTGATTCTGCGAGACCAGCAACCAGCGAGGTTGTATTTAAGTGGTTCTGGTTTGCCAATGCCTTTAAAAGGACTTTTCTGAATAGCTTCAATCAGACTGCGAATTTTCCTTAAGATTTCAACATTATTGGATTTTTGTCAGAAATCTAAATCTTCTTTAGCCTGAAAGGTATATTCTATTTCCATACGTCATTCAGGTCAATTTTTACAGTTTCCCCTTTGATTGCCTGCTTACGGCTTTTTTCGATTTTTGCAACAAAGTCCGGATTATAAGGTGAGTCCTTAGCAATCTCAAATTTAATTTTCAAAGCTTCGAAAAATGCTTTGATAACGTTCATTTCTTGTGCATTTGCCGGGTGTGCTATAATATGTTGAGTTTTCATGATACTGTGTTTTTAGATTTTGAAACATTGAATCTAATTCTTCAAATAGGCTATCAAAATCTGCGTTTTACAAAAATAGTCGATATATAAATATTTCATAAAATTCCTGACAAAATCTTGATTGCTTCTGTTTTATCTTTCTTCAATTGTTCCGTCAGCGCTTCCACACCGCTGAATTTTTGCTCGTTTCTGATTTTTCCCGAAAAAACCAGTGTGATTTCCTTGTTGTAAATGTTACCCGAAAAATTGAAAATATGTACTTCGATGCTGCGGTTGTCGGCATTTTTGTTGAATGTGGGCCGGGAGCCAATGTTCAGCATGCCACCATATTTTTTCCCCGAAAGCAACACTTCCACAGCATAAACTCCGTAACCGGGAATGAGTTTATACGGGTCGGAAGCTTCAATGTTTGCCGTGGGAAAACCCAGTTTCCGCCCCACACGCTGGCCTTCTACAACATTTCCATGTAAGGTGTAACGGTAGCCCAGAAATTTGTTGGCCAGCGCAACGTCGCCTTCTTCCAGCGCTTGCCTGACTCGTGTAGAACTTACATGGGCTTCATCTACCAGCAAAACGTCAAGTTTTTCTATTTCAAAACCAAATTTTTCGGCACAGTTTTGCAGGTATTCGAAACCTCCTTCGCGGTTTTTGCCAAATCGGTGATCGTAACCCACAACCAGACAATGGGTGTGCATTTTTTCAACGAGAATTTTTTCAACAAATTCAGAATAAGAAAGTTGCGAAAATTCTTTTGTGAATGGGAAAATAATTAAATGGTCAATTCCCGAGCGGGCAAAAAGCTCTTTTTTTTCTTCCAGCGTAGTCAGCAGTCTCAGATTGGTTTCGTCAGGTGCAATAACCAGTCTCGGATGCGGGTAAAAGGTAAACACAACCGATTCGCCTTCATGACTTTTGGCAAAATCAATCAGGCGGTCAATTACCTTTTGATGCCCCTGGTGGAAGCCGTCGAATGTACCAATGGTTACCACCGGTTTATGCGCTTTAAAACTGTCTATTTCGGTATGTACTTTCACTAAAATAAATTGACGGGCAACGAACATAAAGTTTTTTCATGAATTATCTGATAAATGATTTCGAAAAAATTCACCTGGCATGCATTTCTTTAAATATTGTTATTTTCCTGAAATGTTATTTTTCAAACAGGGGAAAATGTTAATTTTACGGCCTTTAATTAAAAATGACGATGAGTATCAGATTACTTTTGGCGGGAATTTTTGCTGCGTTACTGATTTGGGGATGTAGCAATAACAAAGGGGAATTTACGGTGAAGGGAAAAATTACCCATGCCGAAGGGCAAACCATATATTTTGAAGAACTGCAGGTTTCTGCAACCAAACCTGTTGATTCGGTAAAAATCAACAAAAACGGAGAGTTTGAATTTGGAGGAATGGCAACGATGCCAACATACTACCTGTTGAAATTCTCAGATAATAAATTTATCACCCTGTTGATAGATTCTGTGGAACAGGTCTTTGTGGAAGCCGATGCCGCTAATTTTGAACGAAGTTACCGGGTTGAAGGGTCCATTGGATCGCTTTTGGTGAAAGAACTGAATGATCAGCTTTTTGATACACGCCGTAAGCTGGATTCCCTGCAATCGCTCAATAATTTGTACCGGGGAAACCCCGATTACCAGCAGATGAAACTTGAATGGGATACGGCTTATGATTCCATAAAACAGGCCCAGACCGAATTTTCCACACAGTTTGTCATGAACAATCCGTTCTCAATGGCCAGTGTTTTGGCACTGTACCAAAAGTTTGACGACCAGGAATATATTGTCAAAGACTTGCACACCATGCGGGTTGCAGCTTCTGCCTTAAATACCGTTTATCCCAATTCGGGGCATGTGAAGGCATTGTATCAAAACACTGTTGAACTCCTTAAGGAGGAGCAACAGGCAAAACTGCGCCAAATGATTCAGGAACAGGGGGAAAACAGTCCGGAGATTGTTCTGCCCGATCCCGACGGGAAAGAGATTGCCCTCTCCTCGCTGCGGGGAAAAGTGGTGTTGCTTCAGTTCTGGTCTGCTGAAGACCGAAATTCGCGAATTTTGAATGAAGCGCTGGTGGAGGCTTACCGGAAGTACAGAAACAAAGGTTTTGAAATATATCAGGTTAGTATCGATGAAAACCGTATTGAATGGGTTGATGCGATTGACAAGGACGGATTAACCTGGGTAAACGTGGGCGATTTGAATGGAAGCAATCAGGCTTTGCGAGCGTACAATATTCAGACTATACCTTATAATTACCTGTTAAACGAAGAAGGTGAGATTATTGCACAGAATCTGAAAGGACCTGGTCTCGACAGAGCATTGGCGCAAATTCTGAATTAATCAACCAATTAATTTACTGGTTTGTCAGACACCGGAAAAATATATTTTGTTTCAGACGTTCATCTCGGAGCGCCGGCCCTTGCCAACAACCGTGAGCGCGAACTTCTGTTTGCCCGCTGGCTCGATTCCATTAAGAACGATGCTGCTGCACTCTATTTAATGGGCGATATTTTCGATTTCTGGTTTGAATACCGAAAGGTGGTACCGCGTGGGTTTACGCGTATTCTGGGGCGGCTGGCCAATATGGCCGACAGCGGAGTTGACATCCATTTTTTTACCGGAAACCACGATGTGTGGGTTTTCGATTACCTCCCCAAAGAAATCGGCTTAACGCTTCACCGAAATGAGTTCGTTACCGAGATTCAGGGGAAAAAGTTTTTTCTTGCCCATGGCGACGGACTTGATCCTGAGGATAAGGGATATCTTTTTCTGAAAAAGATATTTACCAGCAAAACGATGCAGTGGTGGTTTTCACGAATTCATCCCAATTTTGCCTTTTATCTGGCACATCAATGGTCAAAATCGAGCCGCATGGCGAAATTAAACCGGCAAGAAGAATTTAAGGTTAAGAATGAAGCCATGTATAAATTTGCAGAAAAATATTTGGAGAAGGAGTGGATAGATTATTTTATCTTTGGCCACCGGCACCGAATGGTAAATGTTGAATTAAAGGATGATACACGTTTTATTCTGTTAGGCGACTGGATTACAAATTTTTCATTTGGTGTTTTTGACGGGAAACATTTTGTTTTAAACAAATTTGAGCATTAGCGGTTAGTTGAGAAGAAAGAAGTTATGGCAAAACAAATTTATACGCGCATTATTGGAACAGGAAGTTATTTGCCACCAAAAGTGGTTAAGAACAATCATTTTTTGAATTACGAGTTTTATGATGCAGCCACAAAACAGCCGTTCGATAAATCCAATGAGGAGATTATCCGGAAGTTTTATGAAATAACAAATATTGAAGAACGGCGGTACGTAGATGATAATCAGGTGACCTCTGATCTTGCGGTGCTGGCTGTAAATGAAGCCTGTAAATCGGCCGGGATTTCAAAAGAAAGCCTCGATTTTCTTATCGTTGCCCATAATTTTGGCGATATTGAAGAAGGAAATGTGCGTACCGATATTTTACCCGGTTTGGCCAACAAGGTAAAAATGAAACTGCACATTAAAAACCCGAACTGCATTTGCCATGATGTTATTTCGGGCTGCCCGGGCTGGACGCAGGCCATGATTGTGGCCGATGCATTTATTAAAAGTGGTTTTATGAAACGTGGAGTTGTTGTGGGTGCAGATGTGCTTTCCCGCATTTCCGATCCGCACGACCGTGACTCCATGATTTATGCCGACGGTGCCGGTGCTACCATTGTAGAAGCGGTGGAAAGCGACGAGCCAATCGGAATTATTTCTCACGCAAGCCGTTCTGATTCAGTTACTTATGCAAATCTGCTAACACTTGGTGAATCAAACAATCCGGATGCCAAAGGCGATGAACTTTGGATTAAAATGTCAGGGCATAAGCTGTACATTTATGCCATTAAACACGTGCCGGCAGTGGTTAAAGAGAGTATTGAAAATGCCGGTTTGCAGTTGAGTGACATAAAGAAAGTGCTGATTCATCAGGCCAACGAAAAAATGGACGAAGCCATTCTCAGTGGCGTGTTCAGACTTTACGGAGAGAAGGAAATCCCCGAAGGAATTATGCCCATGAGTATTCGCTACCTTGGAAATTCTTCAACTGCCACAGTTCCAACATTACTCGATTTGGTATTGAAAGACAAAATCGAAGGGCAGGAGATTAATGAGGGAGATTATGTGGTGCTCTGCTCCGTAGGTGCCGGAATGAACATCAACTCCATCGTGTATAAGTGGTAATAAATTGTCTTTTTTACTTGTAAAAACTAATTGCTTTTGGTTAAATTGAGCCGTTTTAAACCGTTCAATTTTTTCCCGAAATGAGTATTGAAGTTTTTATTCTTGTTATCGGCCTGATTTTTTTGGGTTTACTCGCAGTCCTCTTTTTTATCAATTCGAAACATCAGAAGAAAATTGCCTTTCTGAAAAATGAATTTCAGTTGAAAGAAAAGGAGCTGGAAATTCAGCGGACAGAATTTGAGAAAAAAGCGCTGGTTGTTGAAGACCGATTCGTCTCACTGAAGAGGGAAGATGAATTGCGGAAGCAGGAATTGCAAAAATCCCGCGAAGAGAACACGCTGCTTGTTGGCCGGTTTGAAAAGACCAAGGCTGAATACTTTAACCTGCAGGAGAAACTGGAAACCCAGAAAGCTGAGCTGGAAGAGATTCAGAAAAAATTCACCACCGAGTTTGAAAATATTGCTTCCAAAATTCTGAAAAAGAACAGCGAAGAGTTTACCCTGGCCAATCAGAAGAATATTGGAGAAGTACTTTCTCCGCTCAAGGAGAAAATTTTGCTTTTCGAAAAGAAGGTGGAAGATACCTACCAGAAAGGATTGAAGGATCAGACGGATTTGCGCGCTGAGCTGAAAAAGCTGTATGACCTGAACCATCGTATCAGTGAAGAAGCGA
>CAZCPH010000009.1:5429-20259 GCA_964500105.1 uncultured Mariniphaga sp.
CTGACAAAAGCGCTGAAGGGTGATGTGAAAAAGCAGGGAAACTGGGGTGAAGTGGTGCTGGAACGAATTCTGGAACGCTCGGGGCTGAACGAAGGCGAGCAGGGATACCAAAAACAGGCAGTTGATCAGACCACAGACGGCAGGAACATACAACCTGATGTGATTGTAAATTTGCCTGACAATAAGCACATTATCATAGACTCCAAAGTTTCACTTGTGGCATACGAGCGGGCAGTAAATGCAAATACAGAGGAAGAACGTGTTGTGCAGGTAAAAGAACATCTGGCAAGTTTGAAAAGGCACATTAAAGGATTGAGCGACAAACACTACCAGACTGCCAAAAAACTGAACTCGCCCGATTTTGTGCTGCTGTTTATACCGATTGAGTCTTCATTTAGCCTGGCCGTTCAGGAAGACCAGGAACTGTTCTCTTATGCCTGGGATCAGAAAGTGGTGATTGTCAGCCCGTCAACTTTGCTGGCTACGTTGCGCACCATTGCTTCAATCTGGCAACAGGAAAACCAGACCCGGAACGCACTGGAAATTGCAAGACAAAGCGGTGCGCTGTACGATAAGTTTGTGAACTTTGTGGGAGATTTGGAGAATATTGGCAAAGGAATGGACTCTGTCAGGAAAACCTATGACCTGGCAATGAACAAGCTGTATTCCGGAAATGGGAATTTAATCAGCAGAGTTGAGAGAATAAAAAAACTTGGGGCAAAAGCCACAAAAGAATTGCCCGGGAATCTGCTAGAAACTGAACAGGCTGCTGATAAACAGGATGAAAGTGAAATTTAAGTAACGCTTATGGTTTACTAAAAATCCCAGCCGCGGGGAAGCCTGTTACCGGCACCGTTTGCCAGAAAAACTAATTTGAGATTGCCGCTTCTTGTCAGAACTGCCATGGTATCCGTAATCAATTCCTCTTCACCGTCACCATCAATATCAAAATAAACATTTACTTCCAAAATCCGGTTTGGCCCGCTAAATTTCATGATTGGATGATTGGCATCAATCTTAAAGGTTACAGTGCGCAAGAAATTTCCAGACGGAGTAATTACAATTCGCTCAAAACCAGATTCCAGTGTGTAAAAGACTTCCTTTGTAGTAGGATGAATTAAGTCGATGGTGATGTTGTCGTCTGTTGACAAAGCAGATTGTGAATGTACCTGCAATGTGGCAAAAAACAAAAGATTTAAAAGAGCTAAGGTCAACAAAGGTCTTGTCATGATCGTTTTTTTTGGAATAAATAATATGCTGTCAATATTACATATTATTTTTCAAAAAACTCAAAACTTCTTCGGTATCTTTCGATGCATCCACTTGTTCGTTTTTATACACCACTTTACCCTCTTTGTCAAGAATAAAGGTCCAGCGGCTGGTGGTAATATTTCGTTCCAGCTCAAAACCCTGTCCGTTAAACTCGCTTTTAAACACACCGCCATCCCGGGTTGGAACACCAAATAACTGCGCAATTTTACCGGTTTCGTCCGAAAGCAGTGTAAAATTCAGGTCGTGGGCTTTTTTGAAAAATTTCAAACCTTCCACATTGTCACCACTTACACCAACAACCAAAGCATTTTCAGATTCCAGGTCGCTGCTTAAATCGCGGTAAGCACAGGCCTGGGCAGTGCAGCCACCGGTCATGGCTGCCGGATAAAAATATACCACCAGGTATTTTTCGCCGGTGTGGTCTTTTAGCTTCCAGGTGCTGCCATCGTCGGCAAGTGCTTCAAACCCGGGAACTTTGTCACCAATGTTCAAGCTATTTTGGGCAAAAAGGCCAACTGAGATTATCATTAAGAGTAAAAAGAATAGTGTTTTCATTTTTTTGAATTTTATTATTATTTGCAAATAATACAGTTATTAAAGGAAAAAGTTGCAGTGATCCATTATTTTGTTGGTAAATATAACAGATCAAGAAGGATTTTACATTCCTGATCAAAATTATTTTAAACTTCAGTCTGTTGAAAACCAGTTTTTTGTAAATTTATGGCATATTGATAAAAAATATGGGAAAAGCCTATACATACCGATGCGATAAATGCAGTTTTGAAGCCCGGTTTAACGAAGGACATGGTTTTCTGATTCATCCGCAACCACTGGATTCCTATTTAAAAAGTGGTGAAATTCTTTTTCACCATAAAACGCATAAGGCTTTGTTAAAATTCGGAGGAAAAGGGAAAGGCTTTTTTTTAGATGCCGGCTTTAAAATTTATAAGTGCCCCCAGTGCGGTTTGCTTTACGACAAAGTGGACGTGACGGTTTACGACGACGGAAAACCAGTGCATAAAAGCGAATTTCGGTGCAGCCGGTGCCGTTCGCGGTTAAAACTCACCAACATTCACCGGCTGAAAAAAGCAGTTTGTCCGGCCTGCGGGAAAAATACGTTCCGGTTTGACCCACGGAAAATGGTGCTGTGGGATTAGATTAAAAGAATAAACTTGCCAATAAGGAGAATGCCAATCCACAAAAGGCAATAATAGTTTCCATCACCGTCCAGCTCTGTAGGGTTTGTTTTTCGTTCATGCCCAGGTATTTGCCCACCAGCCAGAAACCACTGTCGTTTACATGCGAAAGCAGTGTGGCGCCCGAGGCAATGGCAATCACCACCAGCGCCCGTTGCGGGTCGTTCAGTCCAAATTCGCTGATGACCGGTGCAATGATGCCTGCGGCGGTAATCATCGCTACCGTAGCAGAGCCCTGTGTAACCCTTACAACTGCTGCCAGAATCCAGGCCAGCAAAATGGGCGGCAATGCCGAATTTGCCATCGATTCGGCCATAATCTGCCCGATTCCGCTGTCAACCAGCACCTGCTTTAATACTCCACCTGCGCCGGTAATCAGAATGATAATTCCGGCCGGACCGAGCGCTTTGGTACTTAAATCGAGGATTTTTTGTTTCCCCATGCCGCGTTTGATGCACAAAAAGTAAGTGGCAATAAGTGTGGCAATAATCAGCGCCGAAAACGGGTGGCCGATAAATTCAAGTGCATCGGTCCATATTGATTTTTGAACCACTTCTTTCGACACAGCCAGGCCGGTAAAAGTATTCACTAAAATTAAAAGCAGTGGAATGGAAATAATAATTGCAATCATCCGGAATGGCGGAAAATTTTTCGGATCAACCTCCTGCGGTTGTTTATGGAAGTCGAACGGAGGTTCCAGGTAAATCTTTTTTGAAATGTATTTTCCCCAAATTGGTCCGGCAATTACTGCTGTTGGAAATCCCAGAATAATTCCCAGCAATATAACCCATCCCAGTTGGGCGTTGATGATGTCGGCCACAGCTACCGGTCCCGGAGTGGGCGGAATAAAGCTGTGGGTTACAGCCAGTCCGGCAAGTAATGGAATGGCATAATAGAGCAACGATCGTTTGGTGTCGCGTGCCAGGGCGTAAATGATGGGAACGAGAATAATAAACCCAACATCGAGAAAAACCGGGATGGCTACCACAAAACCGGTAATGACCATGGCCCACGAAGCGCGGTCTTTCCCAAATTTTTTCACCAGGTAATGTGCCAGCGACTCAGCCCCGCCGGAACTTTCCAGCATTTGCCCGAAAATGGCTCCCAGGCCAACAACTGTTGCCACAAAACCAAGCGTGCCGGCCATTCCATCCTGAATGGCCTGTGTGACAGCACTCAGCGGCATCCCCGCAACAATACCAACATATATGGCAGTTATCAGCAACGAAATGAAGGCGCTGATTTTAAGTTTCAGCACCAAAAAAAGCAACAATGCTACTGCAGAAACAACTATAAATGCCAAAAACGGAGTAGTCATACTGAAATTGATTTAGCTATTTTGCCCTAAAAATAAGATTATAGATTAAATTTGTAAGAGTAAAAGAGGATTGTTATGAATATTCAGGCTAAAAAATTGGAATTAGTTGAATTGGTTTTAAAAACCGATGAAATAAAAATTCTGGAACAAGTTGGTAATATTCTGAAGAGAAAAGCAGATTGGAGAGACGGTTTGCCAGCTGAAATAGAAAAATCTGTGGAAAAGGGATTGGAACAGGCTAAATCTGGGGATACAATTTCACATGATGAGACTATGGAAAAATTCAGAAAATGGCAATGAAAATCAGGTGGTCTCCCGAAGCAGAAGTAACCTTTGCAGCTATCATAAACTACCTCGAAGAAGAATGGACTGAAAAAGAAGTCAGAAATTTTGTTGCAAAAACAAATAAAGTAATCGAAAGAATTGATCGTAATCCAAAACTATTCATTGCTTTTGGTAAAGAGGAGGTTGGAAGAGCTGTAATTACAAAACAAAATAGCTTGTTTTATTGGATTGATAATCAAAATGAACAAATCATTCTTCTGGCCTTTTGGGATAACAGGAAAGATCCATATTCACTAAGTTTTTAAAAACAGATACAGATACCAATTTAAAAAATCAACCCAGCCATCTTATTTGATTTCAGCAGCAGATTGGAGACATATATGGTTCCGATGCTTTTTTCATAGGAAAATTGATTTTGGATTGGCTGGTATGTCTGTTTTTCTCAGCAAGTTTAAATCCTTAATTCTTATCTGTCTTTTTCAAAGAAAATACTATTTTGCAAACATCAATTATCGTTACATTTGTGAAAACCAAAAATTTATTGAAACACCATGAGTGAATTGTTATCAAAAATAGCCGAATGTATTGAATTTGGAAAAATCAATAAAGCCGCACCGTATCCGCCGAATATGAAAGGGCAGGATGGCGCCGATGAACTGACCAGACAGGCGCTGGATGAAGGAATTTCAGCCCAGCAGATTTTAACTGAAGGGCTGATGAATGGCATGGAAAAGGTGGGTATTAAGTTTCGTGAAAACAAAGTGTTTGTGCCACAGGTGCTTATGTCGGCCAAAGCCATGAGTACGGCTATGATTCACCTGAAACCTTATTTTCTCTCCGGTGAAGTAAAAGAAAAAGGCACTTTCATTATTGGTACTGTGGAAGGTGATTTGCACGACATTGGCAAAAACCTGGTATCGATGATGGTGGAAGGAAACGGATGGAAAGTTGTTGACCTGGGTACCGATGTTAAAGCCGATCGGTTTGTGGCTGCACTGAAAGAGCATCAGGATGCAATTGTTGGTTTATCGGCGCTGTTAACAACGACGATGGTGAACATGGAAAAAATTACCAAAGCCATAAAAGAGGCTGTTCCCGAAGCAAAAGTGGCAGTGGGTGGCGCTCCGGTAACCGACGATTTCCGGCAACGAATTGGTGCAGACGCCTATTCTCCTGATCCTCAGGGATTGGTAGAATATCTGAATTCGCAGGTAGCCTGACCGGAATAACGGGTTTTGTACTGAAGACAGAAGAAAATGATTGTTTTTGCTCAAGAAATAAATTGAATTACAGATTATATAGGTTTTAATTTTTAAAACGGAATGGGGAAAATTCTCGAAAAGATACAACAAGGTAAAATTTTGGTTTCCGACGGTGCGTGGGGTACGTTTCTGCAGCAGAAAGGTTTAAAAACCGGCGAATGCCCTGAAGAATGGAATCTCACTCATTCCGGTGAAGTGCTGGATATTGCCCGGAGTTATATTGAAGCCGGAGCCGATATGGTTGAAACCAACAGCTTTGGTGGCACCCGGTTCAAACTGGAAAAATTCGGTTTGGCAGATAAGGTTTTCGAGTTGAACAAAGCCGCTGCCGAAATCAGTCGAATAGCTGCCGGTGACAAATTTGTTCTGGGCTCGGTTGGACCAACCGGGAAAATCCTGTTGATGGGCGATGTGACCGAAGACGAACTATACGAAGCTTTCAAAGAACAGGCGATGGGTTTGGAAGCCGGCGGTGCAGATGCCATCATGATTGAAACCATGAGCGACCTCGACGAAGCGCGCATTGCCATTCGGGCTGCCAAAGAAAATACCAGCTGTGAGGTGTTTTGCACCATGACCTTCGAAAAAACCGTAACCGGCGAGTTCCGATCCATGATGGGCGTTTCTCCCACCGAAATGGTGCAAACATTGATTGATGCCGGGGCTGAATTGATTGGAGCCAATTGCGGTAACGGAATAGCCGGGATGGTTGGGATTGTAGAAGAAATCCGCAAAGCAAATCCCGATATTCCGATTCTGGTGCACGCCAACGCCGGCATGCCGGTTTACCAGGACGGCGAAACGGTTTTCCCGGAAAAGCCTGAGGAAATGGCGGCACTTGTTCCGAAAATTATTGCTGCTGGTGCGAACATTATTGGCGGTTGTTGCGGCACAACACCCGAACATATTGCAAGGGTGCGGGGTGTTGTTCATTGATCGAAAAAAGCATCAGGAAAATGAAATTGCAGGTTCTTTTCATTCCTTTTTTACAGGATTTCTTAGAAACAATATAAATTAGCTATTTTAGTGCGAACAATTTGGGGAAAATGGTGGGTTGGGCTACTTTTGTCTCCGGAAATTAATGTCAACACGATTAAAAAAATAATTTATGAGCAAGTTTTTAACTGCGTCAATTGGCAGAAAGTTTATAATGAGCATTTCAGGGCTCTTTTTGGTTATGTTTTTAGCTGTGCATCTTACGGTTAATTTATTTCTGATTTTTGATGACAGCGGTGAACTTTTTAATATAGCTGCCCATTTTATGGTCACCAATCCAATTATCCGAATTGTGGAACCATTGTTAGGCCTTGGTTTTTTGGTTCATATCATTTGGTCATTTTTTCTGGAATACCAGAACTGGAAAGCAAGACCAGTAAAATATGACAAGAAAAATCCCGGAGTTTCAAGTTCCTGGGCTTCACGCAATATGCTTGTTTTGGGTGCTTTAGTGCTGGTGTTCTTAATCATACACATTATTAATTTTTACTGGGTAATTCGTTTTACAGGAAATGTGCCCGAAGTGACCATTAACGGTGAACATATGGAAGATACCTACAGCCTGGTTGCCGGTTTGTTTAAAACAAGTGTTATTTATGACATTGTTTATATTGTGGCAGCCATATTGCTGGGGTTGCATCTTTCTCACGGATTTTGGTCAGCTTTTCATACATTGGGATTGAGTAATAAGCATTGGATGAGTAGATTACAGGTAGTTGGAAAAGTTTATGCAGTTATTATTTCACTTGGATTTTCAATAATTCCATTGTACTTTCTCATTAAGTTTTAATTCTGAAAAAGCATTTGGTTATGAGTATATTGAATTCAAAAATACCCGAAGGGCCTTTGGCCGGGAAATGGAGCAGGCACAAGTCAGACATTAAAGTGGTTAGTCCGGCCAACAAGCGCAAACTGGAAGTAATTGTTGTAGGAACCGGACTTGGTGGTGCTTCTGCTGCCGCCTCGCTTGCCGAGCTGGGTTACAAGGTAAAAGCTTTTTGTTATCAGGACAGTCCGCGCCGCGCACACTCCATTGCCGCGCAGGGTGGAATAAATGCTGCAAAAAATTACCAGAACGACAACGATTCGGTTTACCGGTTGTTTTACGATACCATAAAAGGTGGCGATTACCGTTCGCGCGAAGCGAATGTGTACCGTCTGGCAGAAGTTTCTCCCAATATTATTGACCAGTGCGTAGCTCAGGGCGTTCCGTTTGGGCGCGAATACGGCGGATTGCTTGCCAACCGTACATTTGGTGGTGCATTGGTAAGCCGTACATTTTATGCGCGTGGACAAACCGGTCAGCAGTTGTTGCTGGGAGCTTACCAGGCTATGAACCGGCAGATTTCCAAAGGTAATGTGGAAATTTACAGTCGTCACGAAATGCTTGATGTTGTGTTGATCGACGGCAAAGCCCGGGGAATTATTGCACGCGATTTGGTTACCGGGAAAATTAAACGCTTCGGCGCACATGCCGTTGTTGTGGCCACAGGTGGTTACGGAAACGTGTTTTTCCTTTCAACCAATGCTATGGGAAGCAACGGTTCGGCAGCCTGGCAGTGTTACAAAAAGGGAGCTTTCTTTTCAAATCCTTGTTTCGTGCAAATTCACCCTACCTGCATTCCGGTGCACGGCGATCAGCAATCGAAACTGACTTTGATGTCGGAGTCGCTGCGTAATGATGGCCGTGTTTGGGTTCCGAAGAAAAAAGAAGACGCTGAGAAACTGCGCAAAGGAGAAATCGGGCCGAATGATATTTCGGAAGAAGACCGCGATTTTTATCTGGAACGCCGCTATCCTTCTTTTGGAAACCTGGTGCCACGCGACGTGGCTTCCCGCGCCGCCAAAGAAAGATGCGATGCAGGTTTTGGTGTGAATCCTGAGGGGAAAGCTGTTTATCTCGATTTTAAATATTCCATAGAAAGGCTTGGGAAAGACGTTATAAAAGCACGCTACGGGAACCTGTTCCAGATGTACGAAAAGATTACCGACGTGGATCCGTATAAAGAGCCGATGATGATTTACCCTGCAATCCACTATACTATGGGTGGAACCTGGGTGGATTATAACCTAATGACCACCGTTCCGGGTTTATATTCCATCGGTGAAGCCAATTTTTCAGATCATGGTGCCAACCGCTTAGGCGCATCAGCGTTGATGCAGGGACTGGCCGACGGCTATTTTGTGTTGCCTTACACCATTGGCGATTATCTGGCTGATGAAATTCTGACGCCAAAAATTGATACAAACCGACCTGAGTTTGAAGAAGCAGAAAAAGGTGTAACAGCCAGAATTGAAAAACTATACAACATCAAAGGGACCAAACCGGTGGATTATTTCCACAAAAAACTTGGTCATGTGATGTGGGATTATGTAGGAATGTCGCGTAACGAGGAAGGTTTGAAAAAAGCAATTCAGATGATTCGCGAAATCCGCGAAGAGTTCTGGAAAGATGTTAAAATTCCGGGAGAACTGGACAATCTGAATCCGGAGCTGGAAAAAGCCGGACGTGTTGCCGACTTCTTCGATATTGGCGAACTGATGGCCATGGATGCACTCGACCGGAATGAATCCTGTGGCGGTCACTTCCGCGAAGAATCGGTTACCGATGACGGCGAAGCGAAACGTGACGACGAAAAATTTACCTATGTTTCCTGCTGGGAATTCAAAGGTGAAGGAAAGGAACCGGAACTCCACAAAGAAGATTTGGTGTTTGAGAATGTGAAATTGACGCAAAGAAGTTATAAATAGAGCCCCTTCAATCCCCCGGGGGGGGACGTTTCCTCCCTTTTGAGGGGGATAGGAGCGGCTAAAAATCATATCATCATGGCAGATACAATTCTTAAAAAACTCAATATAAAAGTTTGGCGGCAAAACAATGCTGCCGATAAAGGACGGTTTGAAACCTACACTATTGAAAATATTTCAACCGGATCGTCTTTTCTTGAAATGTTGGATATCCTGAATAATAAACTGATTATTGAAGGCCAGGATCCCATTGCTTTCGACCACGATTGCCGCGAAGGAATCTGTGGTACCTGCAGCCTTTACATTAACGGTCGTGCCCACGGGCCGGATACTGAAGTGACAACCTGCCAGTTGCACATGCGGAAATTTAAAGATGGCGAAACCATCACCATCGAACCCTGGCGGGCCAAAGCCTTTCCGGTAATAAAAGATTTGGTGGTTGACCGTACTGCTTTTGAAAAAATTCTGTATGCCGGCGGTTTTATTTCGGTAAATACGGGAGGTGTTCCGGATGCCAACGCCATTCCTATTGCCTATGAAGATGCTGAAGAATCTATGGATGCAGCTTCATGCATAGGTTGTGGCGCCTGTGTGGCTGCCTGTAAAAACTCTTCGGCCATGTTGTTTGTTTCTGCAAAGGTTTCTCACCTGGCAAAACTTCCGCAGGGTAGGGTTGAAGCTAAAAAACGTGCCCGGAATATGGTTGCCAAAATGGATGAACTTGGTTTTGGCGGCTGCACCAACACCGGCGCCTGCGAAGTGGAATGTCCCAAAAGCATCTCCATTACCAATATTGCCCGCCTCAACCGCGAGTACTTGCTGGCCCGGTTTTCAGAATAAATTGATTTTTAAAAATATTTGGAAAGCCTTCTCATTTTTTTGGGAAGGCTTTTTTGATTCTTTTCATCAGGTGAATCAAAAAGTTCCGAAGAAAATATTCCGGGATGTCAGTACAGAAATCCCATCAACCAGATTGGGATTTTATTTCCGAACCCTGTTTCGGTATTGTCAGCCAGAATGAATGAATTTTCAATCCCGGCAATTTGTTTTTTTGTTTTGTTTTTTCCTCCCATTTTGAAAAGGTATTTTTCATTCACCAGAAAATCTCCGGTTTTTGGGTAGGTTATCATATTGCTTTTTGAAAGTTGGTTTGCGGCAAATGTTTCCCTTACTGTTCCAATTTGAGCAGTTCCCGGTGCCAGACTGTATATTAAGTTTGAATTTTCAAGATAGATTTTTTGCGGTTTTTGCAAAGAACCAATTCCTGATACTTCACTGTACAGTTGCCTGATAATACCGGCATCTTCAAGGTAACGGATGTAAATAACCAGAGAGTTTCGTGTAATTCCCACCCTTTCACTTATTTTTTGAATGTTTGGCTTAAATGGTGCCGATTGTGCAATCACACCCAGAATTTTTTTCAGTTTAATCACAATATCGGGAGTGATTTTTTTCGTTAAAGGCAGATCGCTTTCAAGTGTTTGGTTAACGGCTGCTTCAAGCCTGAATTTAAACGTTTTTTCAGCTTCTATAAAAAAGGGATAATATCCCTTCTCCAAATAATGACTGAAGAATTCAAAGGGGCGAATTTTTTTTGTGATTTCCTGTGCAATCTGAAGATGGTTTTGCAGGATTTCTTCCAGAGAAAAGGAAGGGAATGATTTTTCTGTTGAAAATTCCAGAAATTCGCGAAAAGATAAACCTGGAAGATCATAAACCATAGCCCTGCGGCTTAAATCTGTAGCACCTTCTATTAAATGTAAAACAGACGAACCCGTAAAAACGATTTTTATTTTGTGGTAGGTGTCGTGTAAATTTTTAATTTCTGCCGACCAATGGGGATATTTATGTACTTCGTCGAGGAAAAAATAGGTAAATCCGGTTTTTATAAAAAATTCAACTGTTTCAGTAAGCTTGTTGCTGTAAAAATAAGGATTATCAAGTGGAAGGTAAATCACCTTTTCGTTTTGAAGCCTGCTTTTAATGTATTGTAAAATGAGGGTGGTTTTTCCAACACCTTTGGCTCCTTTTATTCCAATCAAACGCTCGTCCCAATGCACCTTTTGGATAAAGTTTCTTATAAAATTATCCGGAGTATCGTTAATAATCTGGTAATGGTTTTCAACTAGCTTTTCCATAATTAATTCAAAAAAATGATTTCAAAGATAAGCAATTAATTCAAAAAGTGCTTTTTTGAAAGAGCATTATATGTTTTTTTTGCTTTTTGGAATGAGCATTTTACCTTAAGTGAAAATACCATATCGGCACTTTTCCGCTTAAATGATGTTAAATGCATGGTTAAAAAAGAGTGAATCAGCAATTTGATTGGCAAAATTCACCTAAATTTGATTGGTATTTATAATGAGTCAGTTTCTGATTTGCGACATAACATTTTAAGCAAGCTAATGGTATCGAAACAAGTCACACAACAAAAAGCTTTTTTGGTTTTTATTTTTCTGATGTTTTATCAGATATTGTTTGCGCAAACAGAAATCCAGCCTTTACTGGCTCAACAAGATTCCGTCCAATTAAAAAAGTTTAGACTTTTTGATGATTTATCTGTTTTTCCCGTTCCCGGGATGGGAGAAAACTGGTTTTTCAGCCCGGCATCTCCTGCGTTAAACAACCTTCAATCCGATTTTGATTTCGGGAAGAAACAACCGCCTAAAACTATTTCGGTTGCACAAAATAAAATTGAAACGGTTTTGCCGAACCTGGGTTCAATTGAACACTTCACCAATCAGTTCAGGTGGAAGGCCGGAAACAGGGTTGCTGTGGACTTTGGTGCAGGATTGGCCATTCAAAATACCATAATGAATCCAAACGTTCCCAATTATCAGCTTAGTTTCCGGGCATCTGTCGAATATTCCTTCAACGACTGGCTTAGCGCTTATTTGTATGGCCAGTATATAACCAAACCTCTCAACCAGGCGGATGATTACTTAGATCCGTTTATGCACAACAATCCATTATTTCTGCAAAATGAAATTGGCGCGGGCATGAAAGCCAATTTCAATAAAACACATATTGGTTTTGAAATTTACTCCATGCCATGCCAGGAATTTAAATCGCCATTATTAAGACCATCAAATTCCAGAATAACAATCGGGTTTTAAATGCTGTTTATTTCACTTCCGAACCATTCTTCACCTTTTGATCGGGCGAAATAATCGACAACGTTCCGTCGGCATTTTCCGCGCATAAAATCATTCCCTGCGATTCAATTCCCCGCAGTTTTTTGGGTTCGAGGTTCACCAGAATGGAAACCTGTTTGCCAATCAAATCTTCGGGTTCGTAATATTCGGCAATACCCGAAACCACAGTACGTTTGTCAAATCCGGTATCGATTTTCAGTTTCAGCAGCTTTTTGGTTTTGGCTACTTTTTCGGCTTCGATTACGGTTCCCACACGGATGTCCATTTTCCCGAAATCGTCAAACTCAATGCTTTCTTTGGCCGGTTTGGCTTTGGCTTCCGCCAGTTCGTTTGCTTTTTTGGTATCCAGCAGTTTTTGCAACTGAGCTTCAACAACACTGTCCTCAATTTTTTCGAAAAGCAGTTCGGGTTTGTTGGTCTGATGTCCGGCAGCCAGCAATTCCGTATTTCCCAAACGGCTCCAATCCTGTTTTTCAAAATTCAGAAACCCGCGCAGTTTTTCCATACTGAACGGCAGGAACGGCTCCAGCACGATGGTTAGATTGGCTGAAATCTGAAGGCAAACGTTCAAAATGGTTTCCACTCGTTTGGGATCGGTTTTCCAGATTTTCCAGGGCTCCTCGTCGGCCAGGTATTTATTGCCCAGTCGTGCCAGGTCCATGGCGTTTTTCAGCGCTTCGCGAAACCGGAAACTGTCAAGGCTTTTTTCCACTTCTTTTTTTAGGGTTGAGATGGCAGCCAGGGTCTCATTGTCGTAATCCGAAAGTTCGCCACGTTCCGGAACTTTGCCGTCGAAATATTTTTGTGTGAGCACCAGCGCCCGGTTCACAAAGTTGCCGAGGATGGCCACCAGTTCGTTGTTATTTCGTGCCTGGAAATCTTTCCAGGTAAAATCGTTGTCTTTGGTTTCGGGAGCATTGGCGCTCAGCACGTATTTTAGTACATCTTCCTTGCCCGGAAATTCTTCTAAATATTCGTGCAGCCACACCGCCCAGTTGCGCGATGTGGAAATTTTATCGTTTTCCAGATTCAGAAATTCGTTGGCCGGCACATTGTCGGGCACATTAAAAGTACCTTCGGCTTTCAGCATGCAGGGGAAAATGATGCAGTGAAAAACGATATTGTCTTTACCGATGAAATGCAACAAACGTGTTTCCGGGTCTTTCCAGTATTTTTCCCACTCTGGCGTAAGTTCGCGGGTAGCCGAAATATAGCCGATGGGCGCATCGAACCACACATAAAGCACCTTCCCTTTTGCATCTTCCACCGGCACCGGTACACCCCAGTCGAGGTCTCGGGTAACGGCACGGGGTTGCAGCCCGCTGTCAATCCACGATTTGCACTGCCCGTAAACGTTGGGTTTCCACTCTTTGTGGCCTTCCAGAATCCATTCGCGCAGCCACGGTTCGTACTGGTCGAGCGGAAGGTACCAGTGTTTGGTTTCTTTCAGCACCGGCTGGTTGCCGCTAATCATCGAGGTGGGATTTATCAATTCTGTCGGACTAAGCGAAGTTCCGCAACTTTCGCACTGGTCGCCGTAAGCTTTTTCAAACCCGCATTTCGGGCAGGTGCCAATGATGTAGCGGTCGGCCAGAAATTGTTGATTTTCTTCGTCGTAATATTGTTCCGAGGTTTTTTCGATAAACTGCCCCTGGTCGTACATTTTTTTGAAAAACTCAGAAGCTGTTTTGTGATGGATTTCGGCGCTGGTACGTGAATACACATCGAATGAAATGCCAAAATCCTGAAACGATTTTTTTATGATTGCATGGAACTTATCCACCACGTCCTGCGGTGTAACGCCTTCGTTTTTGGCTTTTAAAGTAATGGGAACGCCGTGCTCGTCGGAGCCGCCAATGAGTAAAACATCTTCGTTTTTCAGGCGCAGGTAACGCGCGTAAATATCGGCAGGTACATAAACTCCTGCCAGGTGACCTATGTGTATCGGGCCGTTGGCATAAGGCAGTGCCGTGGTTATCAAAGTCCGTTTAAATTCCACCATGTTAAATATCTTTTTGCTGAAAAAATGGTTCTTTTTTGATTAAGGGCACAAAGATAGTGGAATTGAGGGAAAACGGATTTATTGGGATTAATAAATTCCAAAACCAAATATCCCCCGGTTTTGTATCTTTGCCGGCATGAATAACTTTTCCCACATTATATTCGACCTCGACGGAACGTTAACCGATAATACGAGGGGAATTGCTGCTTCGGTAAAGTATGCATTGGATAGAATGCAGATAAACGGATTTGACGGTACTTTGCCTGATGGTTTTATTGGTCCGCCCTTGCAGCATGGCTTTAAAAACCTGTTTGGATTGAATGAGCGCAATACCCAACTGGCGGTGGAATATTTCCGCGAGTATTACTCCGTACACGGTTTGTTTGAAAACGATCCGTACCCGGGAGTTTCTGAAATGCTGGAAGAGCTCTATTTTGCCGGTAAAGAACTTTTTATTGCTACATCGAAACTGGAGAAGTTTGCCGCACAGATCAGCGAACATTTTGGTTTCGATAAGTATATTGTGCAGCTTAAAGGCGCCGACTACAAAGGCGACCATGCAACTAAAACTACGATTATTTCACACCTGCTGGAAT
>CAZCPH010000010.1:0-766 GCA_964500105.1 uncultured Mariniphaga sp.
ACTATCGACAATAAACTGTCGGCACAGTTTGAACATACTGTTTTGGTTACGCCAACAGGATTCGAGGTGCTTACCGATATTCACAACGCGTACCCCATAACATAAAAAAACCGGCGATTAACCGGCTTTTTCGTTTCTGTTTCTGTTTTCTCATTTTCGTGGCTCTATTTTACTTTCCAGTGGCGATAGTCGAGCATCCACTGTTCCATTTTCAGTTTTGGGTCCTGGTCTTCAACCAGAATGAAAGCCCGTCTGCCAAACTGCGTTTTCGGTGTGGTCATTCCCACTGCTTTTCTAACTTCGTCTGTTTTAACTTCGGCTAAAGCCTGGCTTTCGTTGGCAGTTTCGTTTTTTGCATAAGCTTTTTCTTTCGGTTTTTTATTGAAAAGGCTGTCTTCCAGCATCCAGCTTTCAAGTTCCAAAACTGTTTCGGCAGCTTCTTCCAAAGTATAATCGAAATAGAAATTGCTGTTGTTGAGCATCCACTCTTCCACATCGTTTTCCACCTCTTTTTCTTCGGAAAGAAGATTGTCCAGGCCTGTTGTTTTGGAATTGGTGTTTACGGCCAGTGCGCTGACCGATAAAGCTAAAACGGTTACAAATACTGCGGTGAAAGTGCTGAGAGATTTTACTGCTGTTTCGTTCAATTTGCTGTTTCTTGTTTTCATGACTTTGTCCTCCTGTTTTGTTTTATTTTAATTGTTTTCTTTTTGCTATTTGTTGTTAAAATGTTCGTAGTTTACCATCCAGCCTTCGGTTTTCAGAG
>CAZCPH010000010.1:776-19002 GCA_964500105.1 uncultured Mariniphaga sp.
TTCTGTTGCTTCCTCAATCTGAAAATCGCAGTAGAAATTGTCCACATTCAACATCCAGTCTTCCACGTTTAAATTTTCTTCTTTTGCAGTTTTCAGGTAAGCCGACATTCCGAAATTTGTATCGGTCATCCAGCCTTCGAGTTTCAGCGGAGCTTCAGTTGCTTCTTCCAGGTGGAAGTCTAAAAAGAAGTTGTCCACATTCAGCATCCATTCTTCGGTTTCCATTTCATTTTCCTTTTCTTCTGCCAGGTAAGCCGAAAATGCTGTTAAAGCATTATTTACTTTTGTTTCGGTAGTTGCAGTGGTTAAGCTCTTTCCGGTTTCAGCCATTGCCAGTGTAGTTCCGTTCAATTCGGTTTTTTCGAATTTTGCCCCCTGGGCGCTGATGGTTAAACAAGTTGCAACCAGAACTGCTATTATTGCCATTGTTTCCATCCCTGCTTTTCTCAATTTGCTGCTCATTGTTTTCATTGTTTGATCCTCCTGTTTTTGTTTTGTTATTTCAATTTTTTCTGTTTCTGTTTTTTCAAATTCAATTTTAAGACGCCTGAGTTTTTATTTCGTTACATTTTTTATAGAACTTTTTTTAGGCTTGTACTATTTTTTACCCTGTTATTTGTTATGCAAATATATGAATAAAAAATAATACCATGCAATACATAGTACTAAATATTTTACAACTATTTTCTGTTTATTAGCTTAAATTACTTATTGTTAATGATTTAAAGGAGAAAAAAAATTTGCAATGAAAGAATAGATTTTCTTAAAAATGTATTTGGGTTGGATTTTAGCAAGAAAATTTTGAAGTGAATCCGGTGAAAAAGGCAGATTATTTTTTTGAAATGGCGTTTATTTGGAGCAATACAGAGAAAAAAATATCAATATTCATCGTTAGAAGTCATTTTGGAGATTCCGTAACAGATAAATAAATGGTTTATTTTTTGGGGCAGGTTTCGGGCGAAAGAAAAGAATGGATCAGGAAGAAAGCCAGCTCACTTTTTGCTCAGGTTTATGTTCTTTGCCGATGATGTTGCGGTACAATTCGGGTCTGCGCGCTTCGGTGTAACGAAAGCCACCTGCCAAAGTCAGTTTTTCGGGAACAAGCACCGACGAAACCACATCGTCGCCCAAAGCACGACATTCGGCTACAACATCGCCAAACGGGTCAATAATCATAGAACAGCCGTTTTTCAACTGGTCGTCGTCCATGCCAATGGGATTGGCAAACACTACATAAACGGCATTGTCATAAGCCCGCGACGGGAGCCATTTCATCAGCCATTGCCGGCCTTTCATTCCATCAAATTCCAGCCGTAGCGAGGTAGGATCATTTTCGCGGTTTTCCCACAGTTTGGGGTCAACAAATCCGGCACCCGGCCGCGTTGACGGTGTGCACATGGTTACGTGTGGCATAAAAATTACATCGGCACCCAGCAGTTTGGTGGCCCGCACGTTTTCAACCACATTGTTGTCGTAGCAGATTAAAATACCACATTTCCACCCATAAAGGTCGAACACAACATATTCATTTCCCGGCTGAATGTGCGGATTGATAAACGGGTGCAGTTTGCGGTATTTGGCCACCAGCCCGTTTTTATTAACACAAACGTATGCTTTAAACAGGTTGTTGTCGCTGTCCTTTTCGAAAAGTCCGGCCAGCACAGTCATGTCATATTTTTGAGCAATTTTTTTCAGTTTTGAAATACTTTTTCCCTCGGGAATGAGCTCTGCCAGATCGAGCATCTGTTCTTTGGAAAGTTTCCGGGCGAAGGTGTAACCGGTAATGGAACACTCGTGAAAGGCAATTACTTTGGAGCCTTCTGCTGCTGCTTTTTCTGTGAATTTTTCAATAACCGATAAATTCCAGGCTTTGTCGCCACTGCGGTTTTCAAATTGTGCGGTCGAAACTTTCAGTTTTTCCATAATTATTGAGTTTTGTCCAGTTCTTCTTTTAAAATATCCCGAATTTGCAAAAAATTCTCTTCAAGCCTGGCCATATTTTCAATAAAAAAGTTGAATATGTCGGGCCACTGGTTTTGGCGAAACAGGTTTACGTTGGGTAAAACATTATAAATCCGTGCAACTTCCTGACCGCTGTCTTCACGTTCGTGAAAGAATTCCCAAATCAGTCCGTCAATGAAACCGTCTTCAATAATCACTCTATAGTTTTGGAGTATTTCAAAGGCTTTCAGGCGTTTGTCTTCGTTGCGCTGGCTCAGTTCCAGGATTACTTTGGCATCAGAGCGGTCGGCTTCGAAACGCAACGCCACACCAGAAATTTTGGTGCGGTGCAACATCCATTTTTTCCGGCGTTCGCTGAGCAGCGGATGAATTTCGCACCGTTTGCCAAACTGTTCCCAAAATTGCAACCGTATTTTTTTCGCCTCTTCTTTTGAATACATGTTTTAGATTTCCCCACTTTCCGGGATTAAAAAGCAATATTAATTCTTACTTTTGAAATATGAAAACTGCAGCATACTGGATTGAAAAACTCGAGCTGGAAAAACATCTGGAAGGTGGATGGTACCACGAAATTTATTTGTCGGACGATATAGTGCCGCAAACGGGCCTTCCTTCCAGCTTTCGCGGCGAGCGGAGTTTTGCCACTTCCATATACTATTTGCTGGAAGGCAATGATTTTTCGGCATTTCACCGGATTAAATCAGACGAAATATGGCACTACTACGCAGGAACTTCAGCCATTGAAATTCTTTCACTGGAGAAAGGCAAACTGAAAAAATACCTGGTTGGCAACGACCCGGAGCGTGGGGAAACCTTTCAGGTGATTGTTCCAAAAAACACCTGGTTTGCAGTGCGGTTAGCCAACCCGGAAGGTTTTGCACTGGCCGGCTGTACCGTTTCTCCCGGCTTTCATTTCGAGGATTTTGAACTGGCTGATGGCCGGTTGCTGAAGGAATATCCGGGTTTGAAGAATGAAATTGTACCATTTATAAAGTAAATTCGTTTGACAGAAAACCTGGCAGCATCAAATCTGTCAGCGTTAGAACATTGAAATTATGAATAAACTTTACTTGATTGCCGTATTCTTTTTTCTGATTTTTAAACTAAACGCCCAGCTTGTTGAAGTACAGGCCAACTACAATGGAGTGGGGGACGTGGATTTTGTGGCATACAATAATACATCGGCACCGCTTTTTCTGAATGTGGATTTTGCCGATTTGGAGAATACAACATTTAATGAGCCACTGCCTTTCGTAAAATTGCTCGAACCGGGGTTTAATTCTTTGTTTACGTTGCAACGTTATCCCGATGCCGATGTGCCGCGTTTCAATTACCAGATAAAAGTTTTTAAGTCGGACCCCATGGCACTGGCCGACCTCGATTTTCCTTACCTGATTCCCTTTAGTCCGGGGAAAGAAGTCTCTGTTTTCGATGTTAAAAACCTGGAAGGATTTTGGGGAAGCAGTTTGCCCGAATCGTGGAATGCCACCGGATTTCAGGCAAAGTCCGGCGAACCGGTTTTTGCCAGCCGTACAGGCACAATTGTGGAAATTGTTGGCCAGCAGCGCACCGGTGAACCGCAAACATGGTACCATACGTGGAATAATTCAATCACAGTTTTGCAGCCTGACGGCACACTGATTTGTTACCGAAACGCAATTGATACTGGCAAAAAGCTGAAAGTGAACGAAAAAATTTATGCCGGCCAGCAATTGGGTGTTGTGGCGCCCGGCAGCACCGAAGTCGTCGTTTTAATTTTTCAACACAGCCTGAATTCTACGGATTTGCGGTTTGTCATTCCACAGTTTGTTACCGGTGAAAATGAAACCGGCATTTTGCTCTCCTCGCAGAAATTCAACGTGGTTCATCCCATCGAAATTCGTGGATTGGAAATGAGTACCCGGGAAAAACGCCGGAATCTGAAATGAAGCGTTTAGTTTTTTTCCTTCCAGGCTGAAATTCCTTTGAAGGCATTGCCGTTGCGGTCGAACAGGCTGCGCCCGAGAAAAGGAACTCCTGAGCCCTGAATATCCAGACCGTCGGGTTTCCAGTAATAAACCGAAGTTACTTTCGGATATTTTTTCAATCTTTCAGCCAGATCCACAAGAAAATCGTGCTGTCCTTGTTCTGTTGGCGGATAGGGCTGAATGTCGTAAACATGCTCACCCGGTTCAGGATACCAGTTATTGGCATAATACGCTGTTTCCACAACGGAAATCTCCTGTTCATATTTATTTGAAAGGAATTCCAGGTTCTTCTCCAGATCTTCGAAAGTACCGTGCCACCAGGGGTAATAACTCAGGCCGATGACGTCAAATTCAACTCCTCGTTGTAACATGTTGCTGTAAAAATTGTCCGATTCTACCAGATTACCGCCCGTTGCAGCATGAATCATTATTGGGACTTCAGCACCTCCTTCAACCTCTTTTACTCCCCGAATTCCAGCCTTGAGCAGTGTGGTCAGTTCGTCCCAGCGGGCATTGTCGTTCACCCACAGTTGTCCGTGCGGCCAAATCATTCCGTTGTTGATTTCGTTTCCAATCTGCACCATTTCCGGAAAAACACCGGCCGATTTCATGGCCTGCATCACTTTTTTGGTATATTGGTAAACGCTGTCGGTGAGCGTTTCAAAATCAAGGTTTTCCCATGCTTTTGGAATATACTGTTTGCCCGGATCAGCCCAGGTATCGGAATAGTGAAAATTCAGAAAAATTTTAAACCCAAACTGCCGGGCTTTTTGCGCCAGAGCGATGGTATATTCCAAATCGTTGCACACCGGGCCTTCCATGTTGGGTGTGTGAAAAATACGCAGCCGGCACCAGGTGTAACCATTCTCGTTAAAAATCTGAAAACCCTCTTTTGCTTCTCCGTTTATTTTGTATTCACCGCTCAGGTCTTCCAGTTTTTTCATGATGGAAAAATCGCCGCCATAAACCAGATGGCTCTTCTCCTCTATACCGTTCTCAGGCTCCTGTGCATTATTGCACGAAGCAAAACTTAACAAGGCAGCAATAGTAAGTACAATCAGCTTCATCATATTTCCCTTTTAGCCGGGAAATATAGCTAATTTTTCAGAAATGCTGGGTGAGAGCCGATCTCCACCAGCTAAAGTGTTTCGATTCCAACTCCTGAATCGAAGGGAAAGGATAAAACAAATAGCTTTTCTTTTCACCGATAAAAAATCCGTTTTTGATGGTACGGTAGGAAATATCATCGCGCATAAACCGTAGGACAGTTTTGGTAAGTTTTCCCTTCGTTTCGTGCAGTTTAACAAGGCACTCCCTCAGGTGATCGGGATTTGGGTAGGGCAAATTGCTAAGCGGAGCATTTGGGTCAGTGGCCAGTTCATTCAGCAAAAGCTCGGCAAAAAAGAGTTTTGGTGTGGAAACCGGTTTTTTTGGGTCGGTTAGAAACCGGATAAACTCATTAGGCAGCAGTTTGCTTGCAACACGGGTGGTTATGGGGTTAAACTGCTGATAAAGATGAATTTCATCCGATTCAACTTCATCGAATTTTGATGATTCCAGGCTCAGCACTTTGCCGTCGTCGGTGGCCAGGTACAATTTTTTTAGTGCCGCAAGCGGCGTCTGTTCCAGTACACGGTAAATGCCAAAAAACACCGAACGTTTGGGTTCTCCGTCGGGATAGGGAACCAACTTTTTGTCGATGTAAGCGTGAGGAATGTCTTTCATTTTTTTCGGGTCCAGCTCAAAAAAGATGTTTTGACTGCGCAAACGTTTTTTAGTTCCAACTGAAAGATAGTGACCGAAATCTTCAGGGGTGAGGTGTGAGGCGATAAAGGATTCGGGAGTGATGACCAGGTAATAATATTTTTCCATGGCAGCTGTTTTTGGTTTATGAATCAAGTTACAGAAAAATGTTGTGGAAGTCAATGATTATCGGCAGGAAATTTTTGTTGATTTAACAAAATGATTTATGGTATTGTGTGCATATGAAAGCTGAAATGTTGCATTTCGTCTGGGAGTGCATAGAAAAAGAACTTTTGTACAGTTGATCTCCGGTAAAGTATTCATCCTTTTTCACTTCAATTCCATTTAAATTTTTAAATTCGGGGTTAAATTAAATTTTGGTTGAAGTGTGCTTGCCGGTGTTTAATTGCCGGATTTGGAAAAGGAATGGCTTTAAAACGTAAAAATATGAAAATCAGATTATTAATTTTTGTTCTGCTGATTGCAGGTATTTGTTCCCAGAGTTTTGCGCAACCAGCCCGACAGCGGGTTCAGGTGGTTGTTTCGCCTGACAGGTCTGACTGGACCTACGACAAAGGCGACCGCGCTGAATTTCAGATTTCAGTGTTGCAAAACAATGTGCCGCTTGACGGCATCGAAGTGAATTACCGTATCAATCCTGAAAAAATGGAAAATTGGGAAGAGGGTACGGTAACGTTGAAAAAAGGTGTGGCCACAGTAAAAGCCAACCGGTTCAGGGATGCCGGTTTTTTGCGGTGCCACGCTTCGGTGGAGGTAGAGGGCAAAACCTATACGGCCTATGCCACCGCCGGTTTTTCGCCCAACGAAATTGAACCTACCACCACGCTTCCTCCCGATTTTGAACTGTTTTGGAAAGAAGCCAAAGCTGAACTGGCCAAAGTGCCCGTAAAACCTGTGCTGACGCTGATGCCCGAACGTTGCACCGACAAGGTGGATGTGTATCACGTAAGTATTGACAACATCAAAGGGAAAATTTACGGAATTTTGAGTAAGCCCAAAGCCGAGGGAAAATATCCGGCCATCCTGCACGTTCCGGGAGCGGGCATTCGCCCATATTACGGCGATTCGTGGAGTGCCGAAAAAGGAATAATTACCTTTCAGATTGGCATTCACGGCATTCCCGTGAACCTCGACCAGGGCGTTTACGACAATTTGCGTTATGGCGCCCTCGACAACTACTGGGTAGCCAACCTCGACGATAAAGACAACTACTATTTTAAGCGTGTTTATCTCGGTTGCGTACGGGCTGTGGATTTTATTGAGTCGCTCGACTGCTTTAACGGCGAAGATATTGCCGTAACCGGTGGCAGTCAGGGAGGGGCGCTTTCCATCATTACTGCCGGGCTCGACGAGCGTATCGACTATTTGGCGGCGTTTTATCCCGCACTGGCCGACTTAACCGGTTATCTGCATGGTCGTGCAGGCGGTTGGCCCCACATGTTCCGTGACGGGTTTACCAACAAACCCGAAAAAGTGGAAACTTCAAAATATTATGATGTGGTAAATTTTGCCCGCTTTGTGAAAGTGCCCGGTTGGTACAGTTGGGGCTATAACGACAATGTATGCCCGCCCACTTCAATGCACTCGGCTTACAACGTAATTAATGCGCCAAAAGAACTGCATCTGTTTCAGGAAACCGCCCACTGGACTTTTCCCGAACAGCAGGAACTGAAAAATAACTGGTTGTTTGAGCAATTACTGAAGTAGAATCCTGAAAGCCAATAATCTATGAAACATTTAGCGATGTCCGCCCTTCTTGTTTTGTTTTTTTCGTGGAACCTGTACGCACAGGTGACTATGCAGAAGGAGGAAGGCGGATTGCTTTTCCTGGAAAACGGGGAAAAAATATTGTTGTACCAGACCGAACCGAAAAGTTACGATGGCAAATACGAACGCTGCAATTACATTCATCCGCTTTGGAATGTTGACGGCGTTGTTTTGACAGAGGATTTTCCCATCGATCATTTGCATCACCGCGGTATTTTCTGGGCCTGGCACCAGGTGTGGATTGATGGAAAACGCATAGGTGACCCCTGGGAAATAAAAGATTTTAAACAGAAAGTAACAGATCTGGAGTTTCGCGCTCAAAAAGATGGAGCAGGTTTATTTAAAACGAAGGTGACCTGGTTGTCGGACAAATGGCAGAAAAACGGAAAAAGGATACCCTATCTGGAGGAAAGCACAGTTATTAAGATTCATTCCAAAACCAAAAACTACCGCCGCATCGATTTTGAAATCAGTCTGCTGGCACTGGAGAAAGGCCTCTCCATTGGCGGTTCGGAAGACGAAAAAGGATACAGTGGTTTTTCTGTCCGAATGGTTCTGCCCGACGATGTTTTGTTTACCGGTCCCGGTGGAAAAGTGCAGCCTGAAAATACAGCAGTACAATCGCCTGGATACATAAATATTTCGGGGAGTATGGGTAAAGAAGGAAAGAATGCAGGTGTTGTAATTATTGACAACCCTTCCAATCCGGGTTACCCGCAACCCTGGATTTTGCGGGCGAAAAACAGCATGCAGAACGCCGCTTTTCCCGGAAACGGAACCGTATCGCTGTTAACATCAGTGCCGCTGGTATTGAAGTATTCGTTGCTGGTCTATTCCGGAAAAATGAACGAAAGAAAAATTCAAAAGGCTTTGGAAAATTAGGATTTCAGAAATCAATTTCTGTTTTATTGATTTTGGCCATCAAGACACAAAAGGAAAATTTGCTAGGTAGAAATTCCTGGTGTTTTCTTTGCGTTTTTGCGTCTTCGCGGTAAAACTTTGGTCTCAATTTTTCGGTGGCAAAGCCTGTCTTCCCGTTCCCCATTTTTTGTTGGGTTCCGGTCCCATTTCAAATTCAAGAACACCGCCATCTATGATTTCTTCGTGCGAAATCCATATTCGGTTAAAAGGTTGTCCGTTCAGGCTGGCTTTCTGAATGTAAACATTTTCCGGCGAATTGTTTTTTGCATACACCGTAAACGAATTGTTTTTTTCAGTTTTCAGTGTCAGTTTTTCAAACAGCGGACTCCCAATGATATAAATAGGATTTCCGGGCGTAACAGGGTAGATACCCATTGCACTTAAAACGTACCACGACGAAAGCGAACCCATATCTTCATTTCCGCAAAGTCCGCCGGGCCCCGGCCGATACAACTGCTCCATAATCTGTCTGACACGAAACTGGGTTTTCCAGGACTGACCGGCATAGTTGTACAGGTATGCTACATGGTGCGACGGCTGGTTTCCATGCACATACTGACCGATGGTACCCACTACACCCACATATTTCGGTGGCGAAATCAGCGGACTCATAACAAAAAAAGTATCAAGCTTTTCGGTGAAGTTTTTTGCGCCACCAAATAAATCGATCAACCCCGGCACATCGTGCTGCACTGACCACACGTACTGCCACGCGTTGGATTCGGTGTAGTGGCGGTTTGGTCGCCGGCCCACCAGCAGCGGGTCGAAATATTTGTAATAGGAGTGGTCCCCCTCCTGCACAATATCCTGTTCACGGCTGTTCAGCGCTTTCAGCCAGGAGCCGTCGGCCATTCGCGGCCTCATAAAAGTCGTTTCCTGGTCCCAAACATTTTTATAGTTTTGAGCACGTTGCATCAGTAGTTTGTGGTCCGATTCTTTGCCCAGTTCATTTGCCATTTGGGCAATGCACCAGTCGTCGTAGGCAAACTCCAGCGTTTTGGGCACCGATTCGGTTACCCGGTCGGCAGGAATGTAACCCAGTTCGTTGGTGTATTTCAAACCTGAACGTGCAGCATCAATAGAAACAGGCGGTTCCGGAAACTCCAGTGCTTTGGTGCGCATGGCGTTATAAATAAAGTCCACATCATAGTTGCGGAATCCTTTCCGGTAAGCGTCCACCACCACCGGAACCAGATGGTCACCCACCATGCCTTCGCCAAAAACATTCTGAAAATGTTGTCCCGGCAGCCAGCCGTATTGTCTGGTTTTGTCCACAATAGATTTAATGAAGTCGTTCACATGTTCCGGCGCAATAAGCGTAAGTAGCGGATGTTGCGAGCGATAGGTATCCCAGCACGAAAATGAGCCGTAAAAATTGTAGCCTTTGGCCATCTGGATTTTTCCATCGGCGCCAAAATAGCTACCGTCCGCATCCTGCGAAATGTACTGCGCCAGCAACGAACGATAAATCGCAGTATAGAAAATTTCTTTTTGGACATCTGTTGCCCCTTCAATCTGAATACGAGACAACTCATTTTCCCAGATTTGGCGGGCGTCGTTTTTCACGCGTTCAAAATCCCAGTGGGGGAGTTCGGTTTCCAGGTTTCTCCGTGCGCCTTCAATTCCGGTATATGAAATGGCCACTTTCACCAAAACCTGCTCGTTATCAGAAGTATTGAAGGAAACAAATGCTCCGATGCTTTTCCCGCGTTCGGCATTTTTATAGGCAAAAACCGCTGCGCCCGATTCTGGTGTGGTATATTCGCCGTCGAACGTTCCGTAATACAAAAAAGGTTTGCTGAATTCGGCCACAAAATAAATTTTGCCTGGCCCGTCAACTTTTTCACCTTCTATGCGCCGGTCGTTAATTATCCTGATTTCAGCCCAATCGTTTTCACCCTTTTTTCCGATTTGATGGCCTAAATCCACAATGATTTTTGAATTGTCGGCTTCGGGAAAAGTGTAACGATGAAATGCTACCCGCGGGGTTGTGGTCAGTTCTGCTTCAATTTTGTAATCTTCCAGGAAAACCGAGTAGTAACCCGGCGATGCTGTTTCGCGCGAATGGCTGAATCGCGAACGATAACCTGCGTCAGGGTTTTCGTCGGTACCCGGAGTAACCTGTAGTTTGTTGCCTGTAACCGGCATCAGTAGTATGTCGCCACCGTCAACCATGCCGACACCGCTCCAGTGGGTATGGCTGAAACCCATAATGGAACTGGCCTGCCAGATGTACCCGGCACAGTGCGTCCAGCCTTCCGTTCCGGTATCAGGACTAACATGCACCATGGCGAAAGGCAAAGATGCCCCCGGGAAAGTATGGCCGAAGAAGTCGGTTCCTAAAAAAGGGTTCACATAATCTACGGAACTTTTTGTTTGCGCCCTTAGAGCCGGAATAAATCCGTTTAAAATGAAGAGAAGAAAAAACAGAGAGAATGTTCTGGTTTGCTTCATCGTTTTTTGGATTGAAAAGTTGTTTTATTAAGAATATTAACCTCAAAGATAAAAATTGTAGCAATAAAACAAGCGATAGGTTAATATTCCATTTGCATTGAATAAAAAATCAGAAGTTTTTTAGTGGGGTATGGTCTTTTTTTGTTTGTGATAAAGAAGTTTAGCGTTCAGATTTAATCACAGAAACTATGAATGAGTTGGTTAATGGAGTAAAGTACGCAGTGGGAGTTGAATTGTGTGAGGAAGTTGTAAGTTTTGCTCTTGTTTCGGAAATTGGTGATATTTTGTTCAGCGATAAGTTGCAGTTGAGTAAAAATGCGACCAGAGAGGTGATTTTGAGTATTCTGCATACATCGATTCATACTGCATTAAAGGAGGCGGGGAAACTTGACAAGCCGGTTTCGGGTATCGGGATCGGAACACCTGGTATTGTTTTTAATGGTGTCGTTCTTGGTGGTGCAGGTAATTTGAATGGATGGAAAAACATTTTTTTAGGCAGCGTTTTTTCAAAAGCCTTTGATCTCCCCGTATATGTAAATAATGATGTCAATGTTAAAGGGTTGGCTGAAACAGCTTACGGCGCTGCGCGGGGGTGCAGTGATGTGCTGTTTTTAACAGTTGACACAGGAATTGAAGGGGCAGTGCTAATTGATGGCAAACTGTTTGGCGGATACCGGAACCATGGAACAAAACTGGGGCACATTACAATCAATCAGAATGGTGTTGATTGCACATGCGGCGGCAGGGGTTGTCTGGATGCTTATGCGTCAATCAAAGCGCTACGTCATCAGTATATGCTGAAAACCGGAAGGAAAGAGAACCTGGTTGATGAACACTGTATTTGGAAAAGATACAACAAAGGGGAAGAAGCAGCTGTTCAGTGCATCAGCGACCATATCCGATATTTGGGACAAGGCATTGCATCACTAATCAATATTTTTGCACCCCAGAAAGTTGTGGTGGGTGGAGGCATCTCAAAAGCGGACAGATTCTATGTAGAACTGATTCAAAAAACTACCTTTGATTTTGCCATGTCCGATTGTGCAGCAAATACCGAAATAATGGCAGCAATGCTTGGCAATCAGGCCGGAATTCTGGGGGCAGCTTCGTTGGTTTTTAACAGCTAAAGATTAACAGCAGGCGAATAGTCGGAGCGGTTAAGCTGTTTTAGGTTTTCACAGGAGTTAAAAGATTGAAGATATGATAACAAAAGAGAATAATTTGCGGTGGATGTTTGTGGTTTTACCGGCACTCGCCATGATGCTGGGCTGGGGTTTGCGCGGGCACATCGGCGGCGGACCGTTTGGGGCCATGATTCCCGGTGCCATGGTGGCGTTAAGCATCTGCCTGCTTTTAAAACTTCCGCCTTCGGTAACTTCCATTGTGGTTGTATTTGGAGTTTTCGGTATTGGCCTGGGTGGCGAAATGACCTACGGACAAACGCTTGGATTTTTGCGAAATCCGGAAACTGTTTGGTGGGGAACAGCCGGAACGACGATTAAGGGAGCAGTTTGGGGATTTCTGGGGGGTGTTGTTTTTTCCATGAGCTTTTTATTTCACCGAATTCCCAAAAAAATTATAGTGAACGGTTTATTGCTGATGCTGGGTGGATTTTTCCTGGGGTTTAAACTGGTGAACGAACCCATGTTGCTCTATTTCTCCGACCCGGCCAATCCGCGTGCCGAATCGTGGGCTGCACTTTTGCTCGGTGCCATTGTCCTGCTGGTTTTTCTGCGATTCAAAGTCACATCATCCGATTTCAGGCTTGTTCGCCGGTTTGCTTTTTACGGACTGGCAGGTGGTGGGCTTGGTTTCGGAATAGGTGGACTCTGGATGGTTTTGGGAAGTCACTTGCCCGGTGTCATTTTCGGAGATTGGTGGAAAGCTATGGAATTTACCTTTGGCTTGCTGCTGGGGGCATCACTTGGCTGGGCAGCATGGAAAAGCAGAAAGGAAATTCAAACAATAATTGAAACGGATAAAATTCCTCCAATGCCATCATTGTCAGCAGTTAACGAATTGGCTATTTTGTTTGCTGTTGCATTGTTTACTTTCTGGTTGTGGCCCAACCTGGTTGAACCTTTTGCCGGTGCGCGCAGTTCTGCCGACAGTTTTGCCCTTTCAATGATGCGTGGCATAGCCCGGGTTTTGGTGAACTACGGTTTTTATGGTTTTTTATTTGTTCTGGTTCTCATCCGGTTTCCAAAAGTGGCGTGGCAAATAGGCATTACCCTTACCTTTTGCCATGCTGTGATTGATTTAAGCCGCGATTTTTACCCGAATTTGAATCCATGGGACCCCTTTACCATACATTTTTTCCAGGTGTTGATAATGACTGCATTGGTAGCTTTGTTAACTATATATCTCAGCCGGCGCGAAAACAGCGTGATGAACCTGCTTTTACTACTTATTTGGTCGTGTATATTGGTCTCTTTGCTTCGGTTGGTATTTCTCTCCGGAAGTTTGTCGGTAAGCGGAATGAGCTTTTGTGAGGTGGTGTGCCACCGGTTTTTTGTGGATATCTTTTTTATAGCCAATGCAATTGCCGTTTCGTGGATTATCTTTAACATGAAAAAGAATCAAAAATTAATTTCGGAATGAAACAATACAGATTTCTGTTTTTTACTGCTTTTTTAGGTTTGTGGGCAAGTTTTTTGGCAGCACAGGTCAATGCCCCATCTCCCCGTCCCGACCGTGTGGTGTTAAACCTTACCGAAAATCCTGCCGCTTCAGTGGCCGTTACCTGGCGAACCGATATTTCAGTTTCCGAAGGTTTTTGTGAGTTGCAGCCGGCTTCCGAAGGACCTGTTAAAAAGGAAAATTCAAAAACTTTTAGGGCGAAAACGACAACCATGAAGTATGAATACAGTGACGAACCTGTGATTGATGCAAATCAACATTCTGTGGTGGTTTCGGATTTGGCGCCGGGTGAAAAGTACATTTACCGGGTTGGTGCCGGCGATGATTGGAGTGAGTGGTTCGAATACCAAGCCCCTTCAGATGACGATAAATTCTCATTCATTTACCTTGGTGATCCCCAAAACGATTTAAAATCGCAATGGTCGCGGGTAATCAGGGCAGCCTACAGTCATGCTCCCGATTGCGGATTTATGCTCTATTGCGGCGATTTAATCAACCGCGCCGGCCGCGATACAGAATGGCATGAGTGGTTTCAAGCCGGTTCGTTCATTTACGGTATGATTCCGCAGGTAATGACACCCGGTAACCACGATTACAATGACCTGACGCTTGACCCGCACTGGAATGTGCAATTCACACAGCCTTCAAACGGTCCCAAAGGACTGGAAGGAACCTGTTTTGTTATCGATTATAAAAATCTCAGGCTCATTTCCATCGATTCAGCGGTTGATTCAGAACTCGAAAACGATGAGGGGTATCCGATGCAGGCGCAAAAAGCATGGCTCGATTCGGTGCTTCAATCCAACACCAGGGAGTGGGTGATTGTAACCACACACTTACCGTTCTATTCGCCAAAAGAAAACCGCGACAACAAACACTTGCGGAAGCATTTTCAACCAATTCTTGAAAAATATAAAGTTGATCTGGTGCTTTCCGGACACGACCATTCTTACGGGCGGGGAAGAGTTTCAGACAATCCTCAAAGCAGTCACAAAGTAATGTATGTGGTTTCGGTGAGCGGACCAAAAATGTACGAAGCCGGCGATAAAGACTGGATGGAACATTCCGGTGCTTACAAGCAGTTGTATCAGTTGATTTCCATTGACGGGAATGAATTGAATTACCAATCGTTTACTGCTGACGGAGAACTTTTCGATGAATTTACACTGAAAAAATAAAACAGAATCATGATGGCTGCACAAAAAGTAAGATGGAGCAGGTTGTTTCCGGTTTTTCTTTCGTTTGTCGTAATGGGCTTTGTGGATATTATTGGTGTTGCCACCAGTTATGTCCAGCAAGATTTTAAAATCACCAGTTTTGCTGCTCAGTTTCTGCCCATGATGGTGCTCCTCTGGTTTTTTGTGCTTTCCGTTCCGGCCGGCATTCTGCAGGACAAACTCGGGAAACGAAACATGCTTACAACCGGAATGTTCATTCAGGCTGTCGGCCTGGGGCTGCCGTTTTTGCATTATTCCTTCGGAATGATGTTCGCTTCGTTTTTGTTGCTTGGCGTTGGAAACACACTTATTCAGGTTTCATCCAATCCGTTGTTGCAGGATGTTTCTCCGGCAGATAAGTTCCCCAGTTTTTTAAGTGCCGGACAGTTTGTGAAAGCCATGATTTCCTTTGCCGGACCACTTTTTGCTACATTTTTGGCTATTCGTTTTGGTGACTGGAAGCTTGTGTTTGCTGTTTATGGAGTTACTTCTGTGCTGGCAGCTGTTTGGTTGGGATTAACCCCAATTGTGGAGTCAAAACCCGAACGAAAGCCGGCAACATTCAGTTCCTGCTTTGGATTACTTAAAAACAGATTTGTGCTGGTTATGGCACTTTCAATTTTTTTTATTGTAGGTGCCGAGGTAGCCATTAACACCAACATTGCAAATATTCTTATGGCAAAATTTGGATTGACGCTGGAAAAGGCAGCAGTAGGAATAAGTGTGTTTTTTGCCGGTGAAACGGTTGCCCGGCTAAGTGGCGCCATTCTGTTAAACTGGATAAAACCGAGGTTTTTTCTTTTGCTCACTTCGTTGGTCGCGTTGGCTGGAATTGCTGGAGTTTTGTTTTCACCGGTTTATCTGGTTGCCCTGGTTTTTATTTTTATTACCGGATTGGGGGCCGGCAATATGTTTCCGGTTATTTTTTCATTGTCGCTGGAAAAAATGCCTGACCGTGCCAATGAAATTTCCGGACTATTGATTATGGCTATTTCCGGAGGAGCGGTCATTCCTCCTGTAGTTGGATTGGTAAGCACTGAAGTTTCTCCCGTTGCCAGTATGTTTGTTATTGGCTTTTGCATGGTTTATGTGCTTTGGGTTTCCTTTTTTGTGAGGAAAAGCAGTAATTTCTAATCAGTTAATTTTTTTGATTCATTTTTTCCAGGATTTTTTAAAAAGGATAAAAGAGAAAAGGGCGGCTCAACAGCCACCCTTTATTAATGTTAACCCCCAAACACACAAGCAATACAGGACGTATTGCATTACAAATGTAAAACTAATATTGGTTTCTGCAAAATTTTTTGGGAATATTTTCTGTATTTATTTGAAAGAATTTCAAAAAAATGATGACAGAGCATTAGGCTCCGGAAAATTTTATTTGTTTGTTTTGAAATCTTCCATCAATCCTTCGAAAAGCCAGTTAGCTAACGCCTGGCGGTTGCTTGGAATGATGAACCTTTGCTGGTCACGGCGATGGTTGATGTTCCCCAGTTCAATGTATATTGCTACAGGATAGGTATTACGAACTACATAAAGGTTTCTGTCTGAAACCGTTCCGTTGTATCCTCTTCCCGGCTGGTGCTGGTCGTATTTTCGTTGAAAAGTCTTTTTAAGAATGTTTGCAGCTTTTTTCCCGGTTTTACTTCGTCTGTCGTGGTAAAAGAAAACATCGATGTTTTCACCGTGGCTCCGGGAATCTACGTGGATTGCCACTGTGCGCTGAAAGCTGCCACGGTGTTTCTGGTACAAACTGTTTACTGCTTCTGTGCGTTGTTTCAACCGCCGGGTTTGGTTCAGCGGTATTTTCAGGTTTGGATAGCACACTTCATCTTTGTCGGGTTTCAAATAACTGTCGTCGCGTATTCCATCGTTAGGGTCGCGGGTAATCATATAAACGGTAGCGCCATGCTGAATCAGATTACGGGCCAATCTGAGGGTGACATCGTAAGCGTATTCATCTTCGCACAGCTGCCATTCGCCGTATCGGCCAACAGCTCCGGGGTCGGGTCCACCATGCCCGGCAACCAAATGGTAAACAGCGCCCTTTAATTGTTCGTCAATAATTTCAACATCAGCATATTTTTTACCGAAAATTTCAAAATTACGGGTTGTTCCTGTGGGTTTTGCAGGTGTTTCTGCTGTTTTATCCGGAAGTTTATATTTTCTTCCTGCATAAAGCGAATTGCCGGGACCTAAACGGTCTTTGTTTAATTCAATAAACGCTTCGAGGTATTGGGAAACCGGTAATCCATGGCGTGTAAGCAGCCTGTAAACGCCTTCCCCTTTTTCAGCAACAACCTCGGTGGGCTGCGCAGTTGCAGGCTGTGAATTGAAAATTCCCGCCAAAAAAAAAGTGAAAAGAATTATGGTATATTTTTTTATATGTAGTTTTGGCCCAAACATATTTCTTTTTTTATCTGTTTCTTCCATGAACAAAAAACTTGAGGCTAAAATAACAGTAACTTTTAATAATAATACTTTATAATGAAACGATCTTTCAGCTATATGGTGTTGATAACTTGGATTTTTCTGTACTGGGGATGTAAAACACAGTACGTTAGATCTTCGTTTGAAACCCGGAATTTAGTTGTTTCCGACTCTGCAGTTGCAGTTGACAGTCAGCTTGTAAGAGCTTATTCCCCCTATAAGAACATTCTTGAAAAAGATATGCTCCGGGTGGTTGGTGTTACATCTGAAGAGATGGTAAAGGGAAAGCCGGAAAGTAATTTAACAAATTTTCTGGCAGACCTGCTTCTGGAGGAAGGCAGATTTACAGCAGAAGAACTGGATCACAATTTTTCTCCCGACCTTTCATTTTTTAATTATGGCGGAATACGGACTTTTCTACCCAAGGGAGAAATTACCGTAGGTAAAATTTTTGAACTTATGCCTTTTGAAAATGAATTGGTGTTTTTAAAACTTTCGGGCGAACAGGTTCAGGAGTTTTTAAACAATGTGGCAGATTCAGGAGGAGATAGTGTTGGCGGAGTTCGGTTTACGATTTCGGGAAACAAGGCGACTAATGTTGAAATAGGATCGAAACCACTTCGTGCAGATTCTGATTACTGGCTGGTTACCAACGATTATGTTGCTTCGGGTGGCGACGGGCAGGAGGTTTTCTCCCGGCGTGCCGAACTTGTTGCCGGTAATAAAAAAGTTCGCGACGCAATAATTGCCCACATGGAAAGAAAACAGGAAGCAGGAGAGGTGATTACGTCAAAACCAGACGGGAGGATTTCGTATGAATAGAAGACATTTTATAAAAAGTGTGGGTGCCGGAACTGCCGGACTTGCATTTGGTGCATTTCCGTTACAAGCATTTTCGGCCGATGATTTTGTTACCATCACCATATTGCATACCAACGATTTGCACACACACATAGAGCCCTTTGATGATTCAAATCCGCGGAATGCCGGTAAAGGCGGCCTGGCACGTATTTCAGGCATTGCAAAGGATATCAGTGGAAAAAATCCGAATACTTTGTTGTTTGATGCCGGCGATGATGTGGATGATTTAATGACTCTATGTGAAGC
>CAZCPH010000011.1:0-10046 GCA_964500105.1 uncultured Mariniphaga sp.
TTCTTACCGGTTTTAAACCCTGAATATTACCTTCATTAATGATAAAAATTACATATGAGAAAGTTTTTTGTAAAAATTCATTTGTGGCTGTCTGTTCCGGCTGGTCTGATAATATCTCTTGTTTGTTTAACAGGCGCAGCATTGTCATTTCAGGATGAGATTCTGGAGCTGCTCTACCCACAGAGGTATTTTGTGGAGGAAACCACAGGGTTAACTCCGCTTTCGCCTGAAGAATTAATTGTTCAGGCAAACCAGCAGCTTGATAACAACAGCGTGGTCAGTATTCAAATATCTGCCAACCCGGACAGGACCTACACTCTCGGACTTAAGGAAGGGTTCAGGATTTCAGCTTTTATCAATCCCTACACGGGCAATATTACAGGAGTTCATCATCCACAAGAAAGTTTCTTTTACAAAATAATGGCTTTGCATCGCTGGCTGATGGATGGCAGCCGGACGTTGGGAAAAGTTACGGTTGGAGTAAGTACTGTAATTTTTGCATTCATCCTCATCACGGGTATTTTTATCTGGTTTCCCAAAAACAAACGGTTGTGGAAACACGGATTTAAGGTTTATTTCAGTTATGGTCTGAACCGTTTTTTGCGCGATATTCACACCACTTTGGGAATGTACGCTTTTTTGCTGTTGCTGATTTGTACTTTAACAGGATTGATGTGGTCATTCGAAGGATACCGCAATACGGTTTTTGGACTGTTTGGCATTGAGGCACAACAGGGAGGAAGCAGTGGAGGCGGTGGAAAACAAACTGAAAATGAACTTCCCGCGGATACTTCTTCCTGGGATGAAGTTTATTCCCGGCTTACTGCCGAAAATCCAGATTACAAATATGTTCGAATACAGGATAAATCAGCTGTTGTGCTGGCTGGCGATGCTGCACATAGCCGGGCAACCGACCGGTACGGTTTTGATACAGAAACCGGGGAGATCACTTCGCGCAGCCTTTACCGCGAAACAAACAACTCTTCAAAAATAATGACCTGGGCTTATGCACTTCATGTGGGCAGTTACTGGGGATTTTTCGGTCGTTTTATTACGTTTCTGGCATCACTTATTGGTGCAACTCTTCCGTTTACCGGTTATTACATGTGGTATGTGCGGGAAAGGGCAGCTTACCGGTATAAAAAACAAATGAAGACAGTGAGGCAATAACTTTCACTTTGAAATTTCCAGCATCCGTTCGATGGGGATGCGCGCTTTTTCAATCACATCGGCAGGCAAAGTTACTTCCGGCTGTTCGTATTTCATGCAGATGTAGAGTTTTTGCAGGCTGTTCAGTTTCATGTAGGAGCAGTCGTTGCAGCCGCAGGTAGAATCGACCGATGGCGCGGGAATAAACAGTTTATCGGGACTGGCCTTTTTCATCTGGTGCAAAATGCCGCTTTCGGTGGCTACAATGAATTTTTTGGCCGGACTGCTTTTGGTGTAATTCAGCAGCGAAGTGGTGGAGCCAATATGTATTGCCAGCAGAAGTACCGGTTTTTCGCATTCGGGATGGGCAATAAATTCTGCATCGGGATATTTGTCCATTAAATCGATGATTTTTTCCACCGAATACTGTTCGTGAACCATGCAGGCGCCATCCCACAACACCATGTTTCTGCCGGTAACGCTGTTCAGGTAGTTCCCCAGGTTTTTATCCGGACCGAAAATCAGTTTTTCATCTTCGGGAAAACTGTCGATGATTTTTTTGGCGTTGGCCGAGGTACACACAATATCTGACATGGTTTTGAGGGCAGCTGTGGCATTCACGTAGGTAATCACCTTGTGATCGGGATATTGGGCTTTAAATTCGGCAAAAGCTTCAGCGGGAGCCGATTCGGCCAGCGAACAACCTGCTTTAAGGTCGGGGAGTATCACTTTTTTATTGGGGTTGAGGATTTTTGCGGTTTCAGCCATAAAATGGACGCCCACAAAAACAATCATATCGGCATCGGTTTTGGCTGCTTCCTGTGCCAGCCCAAGGCTATCGCCCACATAGTCGGCAATGTCCTGTAATTCCCCTTCCACATAAAAATGGCTGAGGATAACCGCATTTTTCTCTTTTCTGAGCCGGTTAATTTCTTCCACAAGTTTTACATTCGGATTTACCGGTTCGTCTATAAATCCTTTTTCTTCCAGCATTCGGTCTATTAGCGCCTGTTCCATCTGTAATAAATTCTGAATGTCTCCTTTAAATGAGGGGGTAAAAATAAAAATTCATTTGCAAAAAAACCGTAAAATGTCTGAATAGTTCATCGAAACCATCAAAAAGAGGCTGCCCTTTTAAAGACAGCCTCTTTTTTAATTACTCCATTAAGTTCATAATGGAAGGATGTTACATTGCTTACAGCATATGGATTCCAGTTACTTATTCTGCACTTTCGTGGCTGAAATAAAAACCATGTGAAAGTTGATTTACTCCGTTATAAGAGCCCTTCGTTGCAATCACTGTCAGTTTATCTCCAACTTTAATCCCTTTGTCGGCCAACAGGAATTTTCTGGCATCGCCGGTTGCACCGTAACCCGGATAACAGCCATAGAGGTAGATCTCACTGTCGCCATCTTTCAGATAAAGATTGCCGTATGTCTCGTTGGCAATTGAAGTAATTTCACCGCTTACCATATAGAAAGTATTGGCGTCGTCAGGTTTGGTCAGCAATTCGGCTATAGTTGCTGCAGTTACGGGAATCACACTTTCCAAAACGGCAGAACCAACCTGGGGAGAACCGTTGTATGCGGCACGTTTTCCAACAATTGTGATGATGTCACCCTCTTTCAGGCCTTTACTTTCGAAATCCTGAATACCATACACATAGGTTTCACCGGAGAAATCCCTCAGGTATAAATTGCCATATCTGGAATTGGCAATGTTGGTGATAACACCTGTCAGGCGATATTGGGTGTTGCCCACTTCAGCTGCAAGAAACTCTGAAACAGGTACTTCCAAAATCGCTCCTTTTTGAGTCAGCGTTGTTTCTGTGCTGTAGTTTTTTGAGCCGTCGGTGGTGCGGAATGTGAGGGTGGTTCCACGGTCTCCACCGGTATTGGCAGCGGCATTGAACGTCACAACTACTTCTTCGCCTGCCGATTCGATAGACGAAATGGACAACCATGACTTGGCATCTTCAGGGATATCAACAGATACGCCTTGTCCTTTGCTGGTAAGGTATGCGATGAATTCACCCCCTTCGATGGGAAGTTCCTGGTTTGCAACAGAATCTACTTTGATAAGTGACTTGTTGATTTGGATAACCGTGACATCCACCATTTGAGGATTTCCCTGATAAGATGACTTTGGTCCTTCAATGGTTACTTCATCTCCAACCTCAAGTCCAAGGCTCAGGAAATTTCTTGTTGCACCCTTTGCATCAAGCGTACCATATATATAAACAGTACCCGTTTCATCTGTTAAATACCAGTTGCCATATAAGGTGTTTGCAATGGCAGTGCAAACACCCGTAACACGGAAGGTTTTTCCGTCAGGACCTGCATTCACTTCAGCCGCTGTGACTTCAGATATTTTTGCCAGACCCTGAATGATGTTAATTCTCTGCGTTTTGCCTCCACTGTGTAGCAGAGCCTCTGCTGTACGACCATCGATGGCCGAGGGAGCTGAAAAGGTAAGTTGAGACTCGCCGGCACTACCTGAAGTGGTAGAGAACGTCAACCATTCAACATCATCCTTCTCTGTAGTTACTTTCTCTATTGTCCAGCTATCCTGAGCCGTTACAGTTATGGTTGCAGAACCGCCCGCCTCCGGAATAGCCACGTATGACGACGATACCCGAATTTCATCAAGCAACGTCATCGATTCTTCTTCGGTACAACTTGTCACCAGGGCAAGTATCGCGATAAAAAGTGGGAATAAATATTTTAATTTCATATCGTCTGTACTTTTAATTAGTTGAAAATATACTTGATACCAATAGAAGCATACCAGGTTTGACCCAATGAGTAGCTTGGTGTGAATGTTTGGGTATTGCCATGGATGGAAGAGGGTGTAGAGAATGTAGCCACACCGTCAGCATCAACACCTTCGTATCTGAGGATACGCGCTTCTGAACCAATTTCCGGGTTCAGATATTTACCTACACCCCAGCTGGAGTTGAACAGGTTCATTACGTTTTTGATATCAAAGCTAAGTTGCAGTTTGTGTTCGCTATTGCCTGCATTCAGAGCAAAATCGTGTTTGTAGCTGAAGTCAACGCGATGTACCCAGGGAGAGTAAACGCTGTAGGCTTCTGCATACTTGCCTTGTTGATTTTTCAGATAATCATTGGCATGAACATAGTCCATGAAACGGGTTTTGTCATCTTCCGAAACAAAGCGGAATTCATTGTTTGCCACTTCGTTGTCAGTCGGAACATAGATTGCATCGTAGTTGTACCCGTCACCGTTGATGTCGTTCACAGTCATGAAGGAGTAGTTTGCACCACCGTGCCATCCTTCATAAATAAAGCTGTAGTGGTTACCGCTCTTGTCGTGGGCTGTAAGTGCAGCCACCAAACGATTGGGTGTGGTGTACTGTGAATTGTGCAATTTAATGTGGTTAGGACCTTCCACTGTGGGAACGTATGTAAATGCAGATTCTGCATTCGAACCTGGCATTCCGGTTACATCCTTGGCAACTGTGTGTGTATAGGCAGCCATCACGCTGATGTATTCTGAAGGTTGGGCATTGTAAGTGATGTTGCCTGACCAGCCATAACCGCGACTGGTGTTTTCAAGCACAAAAGCCTTTGTGCCGGTACGATAACCATCGGGATAAACCGGACGATTGTCCACACCGTTGAAACGGGCAAAACCACCTACAGAGGGAATACTCCAGTCAGAGATAGAAACACCGTTGATGGTTTTATTGTAGATTCCTTCAACCGTTACAGAGGATGGGAAAGATGTGGGGAATGCATAGTCAATCGCCAACGATGTTTTCCATACCTGCGGCATTTTAAAATTCGGATCTACAGCCGCAATTGCTGAAGGGACCGTCCCGTCTTCGGGTGAAATGGTTGTAGGATATCCCAATGACGCCAGTTTGTCATAAAGCGCAGAGATGTTGGCTTTTCCGTTGGCATCTGTTACCAGACCGCCGGCAAATTCATCCATCGAGAAACCATTCCTTGCAGCGTTTGCAGCATTTATTTGAGCCTGGTATTGTACCATACCTCCGTTGGTAGGCATATTGGTGAAGAATACAAGCGGCAGGTTTCCGGAGAAAAGACCGGTACCACCACGTACTTTCAGGCTATTGTCTCCGTAAGCATCCCATACAAAACCTACACGGGGAGAGAGTATGATGCTGGCAGTGGGCCATTTACCTGTGTCAATATTACGACCAGAATAATCAAGGTCGTAGATCGCTTTGTTTGTTATCAGGTCATCATTATTGAAGAAAAGTCCATCGATACGAAGACCGTATGAAAGTTTGAATCTTTCGCTTATACTCCAGTCATCCTGTCCGTATATGCCAATCTTATTACTTCTTACACGAGCTGCAGGATTACTTTCACCGTCGTAACCATAGGTTAAGTTAACAATTTCAGGTACTCCTCCGTTTAAGAAGTCATCGAGGTTGGAATAGCGATAATATCCGGTACCGTTACGCATATAAGAGTTATCTGCCATTTTATATTCGTATGCAACACCACCAACAACTTTGTGATTACCCAAATAGTAGGTCAACTCATCTTTGATATTGACCACATTGTTGTGAACACCATTGTTCCAGGTGAAAAGTTCGTAACCCAAAGACAAATAGGCTTGTTCATCTTTCAAAATGTCAATGAAAGGAAATTCCGAGGAATTGGTTCCGCGAATATCATCAAGTTTTGAAAATGTGGCCAGAAACTGGTTGGATACGTTATCAGACAGACGACTGTTCAGGTCGAAAGAGTAGGAATGAACGAGGTTGTCCATCGAATACATCGAGTTTGCATATGACATTGAAGCTTGCGACATTCTTGCTTCCGACATACGGGTACCTCCGTCCATAGAAGATGCATTGGGAGATCTCCATGACAGGTTTTTCGTATAGTTATAGCGTAAAGCCAAACGATGTTTATTTGTGATATTCCAGTCCAAACGGGCAAGTAGTTTGTGATTGCTTTCGTCTGCCGGGAAATTTGTGTAAGATCCCGTTTCATATCCATATTCGCTTCTTACAAAATCAGAAACCCTTTTCAGGTCGTTTTCTGTGGTGCGGGAGATATAATTGTCCGGATCAGCAACACCATCTGTTGAAGGTCTCCAGCGATTGGCAATGGTTGGTATTTTAGCCATTTCACCGTTTACAAAAAAGAAGAGCTTGTTTTTGATAATCGGACCTCCCAGTGTGAAACCGTAAGTCGTATTGCGGTCTTTCTCACGCGCTCCGAGGATTTGTTGCCCTTTAACAGCATCACCGCGTAAATTTTCATTTCTGTGATATGCGTAAGCACTGGCTTTGAAGGTGTTGGTACCCGATTTTGTAATTGCGTTTACACCACCACCAATAAAATTGGTCTGACGAACATCGTATGGTGCAATTACAACCTGCAACTCTTCAATGGCTTCAATGGAAATTGGATTGCCTCCACCGGGAAGAGCGTCACTCAAACCGAAGTTGTTGTTGAAGTTGGCTCCGTCCACCGTAAAGTTGGCCGTACGGCCATCTGTACCGGCAAAGCTCATGCCATTCCCTCCATAAGGAGAAAGGCGGGTAACGTCCATAATACTGCGGGTTACGGTCGGTAAATTAGCGATCTGGTCATTGGTGATATTGGTAACTGCACCGGTTTTCTCAGTTGCGAATTTTGTTCGGGTTGCCGTAACAAGAACCTCATCTAATGATAATGATTCTTCTGAGAGTACAACATTCATTACATAGTTTTCACCCAGGCTCAACGTGATGTTGTTCGTAGTGTTTTTACCATATCCAATGAAAGAAATTTCAACGGTATAAGGTCCGCCTACACGCATACCGTTCAGGTTGAACCGACCTTCCACGTTGGTTACCGTCCCATAAGTTGTTCCTGAAGGTTCGTGTGTGGCAACCACCGTTGCACCGATCACGGCCCCCTCAGCATCAGTAACACGTCCGCTCATGCTGGAGGTGGTTACCTGTGCCTGCACTATAGTAGCTGCTGAAATAATGAGTGCTACTAATAAAACCCTGATTTTTTTAATCATAAATAGTAAACTTTAATTTAGTGTTTTATAAATAGAATTTCGTTAAATTGTGTTGCAAAAATACATTTAATAATTACTTCTAATTTAACCAGATGTTAATTTTCAATGACGATTTTGTTGCACTGTTGCCATGCTGTTTACTTGGTTCGAAGTTTTTGCGCTGATTCTTTGTCGGTTAATAATTTATCTATGTTTTTTTTTGAAGGCGTTAAGTTCCCATTATTTTTTCTGTCGTCCAAGCATGAAATTTAATAGTTATCAAACGTTTTTGCACATTTTTTAACAACTTATCAAGAGGAAATAAACAACACGTGATATATTGTTAAAAAACATGAAAAAGCGAAAAACGCTGGAAAAATCACAAGCCTGTTCTTCCGGAGGTAACCTTTTTTTTGTGCATAAACCATTTTATTCCGATAAATATTTCTTCAAACGAATTTCTTTTTCAAAAAGAATAAAAATTTCTGTGTTCGTAAATAGCTGTTTAAAAGACAATTGTAATAAAAACATAAAATATTTTAAAAATATATGGTACTTTGTGTTGCATAGTACTAAAATATTTCCATATATTTGTATTGCCAATAACAGTGTATTTAAAAGTAGTTTTTTTAAAAAAGTTCTATACAAATTGTAACGATACAGAAAACAGCTCGTCATAATGAAAACAGAAAATTGAAGAAACAGCAAAAACAGAAGCCATGAAAACAATGAAAACAATGAAAACAGCAAAGGCCATGAAAACAAGAACAGATTTTAGGAAAGCAGCAATGCGCTCAGCCGCTGTAGTCGTCAGCTTTGTTTTGGTAAGTATTACCGTAAGTGCGCAAGAGTTTTGGAAAAAGGTTTTAACTCACAGCAGTTTTAACGAAATTGCAATTGCAATGGTTGAACCTGCTGAAAAAGTAAAGCCTGCAAACGGGAAAACTGAAAACGCATTTTGGACTTCTTTCGACAAAGCTTTCGACCCGGCGCTGGAGCTGGAAGGTTGGATGACCGAAGAGGATTTTTTTGAAACGGAAGTTTTTAGTTTTGAAAATGACTTAGACCAGCCAATGGAACTGGAAAACTGGATGTTCGATGAAAGTTTGTTTTATTCGCAGCAGGTTCAGGACGAGCCATTGACACTGGAAAACTGGATGATTTCTGCGGATTACTGGGCTTTTTGAAACTGAAAACCGGACCTTAGCCCGCACATCAATTAAAAAAAAGGAGAAAATCGACATGAAACTGGAAAACACAAAAGCACAGATGAGGAAAGGAGTACTGGAATACTGCATCCTTTTGGTACTTGATGGTGAACCGCTCTACGCCAGCGACATCATTCAGGCACTGAAAGAAGCCAAAATGATTGTGGTTGAAGGTACTTTGTATCCGTTACTTACCCGTCTGAAAAATGCCGGATTGCTGGCATACCGCTGGGAAGAATCGACCCAGGGACCGCCGCGTAAGTACTACGAATTAACCGACAAAGGCCGCAAATTCTTGGGCGAACTCGAAGGTTCATGGGCCGAACTGGTCGATGCCGTTGGAAAAATCAGAAAAAGCAGGGCTTAATTACTACAGATAAACCAAAACAGAAAACTCAAAGAATTCAGAAAATGAAAAAGACATTCACAATCAATATCAGCGGTACCGTTTTTCATATAGAGGAAGATGCCTACGATGTACTGCAAAAATACCTGGTAAAACTGAAAAACCATTTTGGCAGCGAAGAGGAAGGCAAAGAAATTCTGGCCGACATTGAAGCCCGCATTGCAGAAATTTTTACGGAAAAGTCGCCGGAAGACAAAAATGTAATAACCCTTGCCGGGGTTGAAGAGGTGATTGAAACAATGGGCACACCCGAAGATTTTGCCGAGGAAGAAGGTGAAGAAGAAGAAGTTTACACCGGTACAACAAAACGCAAACGAAGACTCTACCGTGATCCTGAGCACCGCGTAGTTGGCGGGGTTTGCGGCGGTTTGGCTGCTTATTTCAATATGGACCCGGTGGTGATGCGGATTATTTTTGTTGTATTGCTTATTGTTACCTCAGTTGTACCTGCACTTTTGGCTTATCTTGTACTCTGGATTGCCGTTCCCAAGGCGGTTACCACAGCCCAGCGTCTTGAAATGCGCGGTCAGGAAGCCACGGTGAAAAACATTGAAAAGTCTTTTCGCGAAGAAGTTAAAGAGGTAAAAGAGAGCTACAGAAAGTTTAAAGAGTCGGAAACCTACGCTAAGGGTAAAAAAAAAGTTGAAGGTGCAGGCGAAGTGACCTACAATGTATTTAAACTGTTGCTGAAAGTTATAGTGGTGGTTATCGGGGTTATTCTTATTATTTCCGGATTTTTCGGGTTACTCGGTCTAATCTCATCACTGGCAATTGGCCATTCATTTGTTCAGGACTGGCCGTTGGTTTGGAGTCCCGAAATCAACTTTCCCGAGTTTCTGAATTATCTGGTTGAACCGGGAACCGTAAAACTGGGTGTGATTACAGTAGGATTTCTTGCGGGAATACCGTTGCTGGCTATGTTGTATGTTGGATCGAAACTGGTGTTCAGGTATAAATCGAACAACACAGCTGTAGGACTCAGTTTGGTGGGTGTGTGGCTTATTGCACTGATAACCTTGTTTGTAGTTTCGGCCAATCAGCTGGGAAACTTCAAAAACCAGGCATCCGTTGTGGAAAGCACCACCGTTGATTGCGACAGCTGCCAAACGCTATACCTCCAGCTGGCTGAGGACAGATATAAAGGTTATGCAGCCCAGGGTTGGGATTTCAATAAGTTAAAGGTGGTAGATGCTGAAGAAGGCCGGCTGATTTTGGGGAATCCAAGGCTCGATGTGGAGAAAGCCAGTGGAAATCGTGAAGTAAGCAGAGCTCTTGCCGATGTCCGC
>CAZCPH010000011.1:10056-11762 GCA_964500105.1 uncultured Mariniphaga sp.
ACCGTGAAAAAATCATCGCGTGGCCGCACCCGCGAAACAGCAAGAGATCACGCGTCTGACCTGATTTACAGGTTTCAGCCGCAAGACACCGTTTTGTTGTTTGAGCCCTATTTCTTTTTGAATGAAGGAGACAAGTGGCGCGATCAGGAGGTGCAAATCACCGTTAAAGTTCCGGAAGGGAGTACTATTTTTATGGACGAAACCATGGTGGATATTATTTACGATGTTGAAAATGTTACCAACACCTGGGATGGCGATATGATTGGAAAATACTGGGAAATGAAATCCGAGGGACTGACCATGAGAGAAACAGCTGCTGATTCGATTCCTGAAATAACGCAGGATAGCATTCCAACTGAAGTAAACTAAGGTATTGACTTTGTGAGATTTTGACTGCAAAGAATTAAATGCAATCGTGTAAGGAAACAAATGTGCGAACAATTCCGGTTTTCTTTCACGATTGCATTTTCATTTAAAAAAGGCTTATTTTGAAAGAAATAAGCAGAATGAAACAACATCAGTTATTCAACCGGAATTTTTTAACCCTGAATCTGAGGTTACATCTTGTAATCATTTTTGCATTCGTTGGCATTTATTCCGTATCATCCCAAACCGAAAAACGCGGAATCGCTTACGGCTATCATTCGCCGGAAGATTTGGAGGCACTTTCGCCTGAAGTTGGCTGGTGGTACAACTGGTCGGAAACACCTGAGAGCACGGTCGCCGCAGTGTTTCAAAATTACGGTTTTGAGTTTGTTCCGATGACCTGGAACGGAAACTATAACGAAACAGAGCTTCGGGCATTTCTTGCCGAACATCCGGAAACAAAATACATTCTGGCCTTTAACGAACCCAATTTTCTGGAGCAGGCAAACATGACTCCTTCGGAAGCTGCTGCTCAATGGCCGCGCCTGGAAGCAATTGCCGACGAATTCAATCTTGAAATTGTTGGACCGGCTGTAAATTTTTGCGGAGATTGTGTGACAGAGAATGGTATAACTTACCACGATCCGTTTGATTATCTCGACGATTTTTTCGAGGCTTGTTCCGGCTGCAGGGTCGATCACATTGCCATACACTCGTATATGAATTCGGTGGATGCACTAAAATGGTACATCGGCGAATTTAAAAAATACGGCAAATCTATCTGGCTGACCGAATTTAATGCATGGGAGGAAAATCCGAGATTGAACCTGGAACAACAACAAAACTATATGATTCAAGCCGTAGATTATCTGGAAAACGACCCGGATGTTTTTCGTTATTCCTGGTTTATTGGCCGGTGGAATGGAATTCAGAATTATCCGCATATAGAACTTTTGGGAGCAAAAGGTGAACTGACAGTTTTAGGCGAATATTACAAAAAAATGCCCGTTCACAATGAAAACCGGGTTGTTCGTTTGCCTGCAGTTATAGAGGCCGGGGAATACAACAGGATGATGGGCGTTCAACTGGAAAAAACACAGGATGTAGATGGTTTTGTTAATGTGGGTTACATCGATGCCGGCGACTGGCTCGAATATAAAATTGAAGTGCCCCAAACCGGAACATGGAACGTCGGTTTTCGGTTTGCATCGACCCGGAGTGCGGTGCTGAATATTTATGTGGATGATGCAATGCTTAAAACGCAGCAACTTCCAAATACCGGTGACTGGCAAAACTGGGAAACAATTTCTGCTGAACTTCAACTTAACGAAGGCGTTCAC
>CAZCPH010000011.1:11772-18420 GCA_964500105.1 uncultured Mariniphaga sp.
CTGGTTCAGCTTCGATTTGATTTCTTCCGGTTCATCCAAAATTTCAGTAAATCCGAAATTTTTTAACGTTTACCCCAATCCGGGGAACGGAATTTTTACCATCGAAACCCGTGAAACGCTGAAGGAGGTTGTGGTGGTGGATATTTTTGGCCGAAAAATCAGATCACTTCCGTATTCTGAAAAAATTGATTTGAGTTCGCTTGCAGAGGGTGTTTATTTCTTGCAACTTAAAGACTTTCGGGAACAAACAGTTGGAAATAAAAAAGTTATTCTCAGAAAATAGTTCCGCAATTTAGCCGGTAACTTTCCGAATTCTGTTTCGTTGAAAAAGAATAAAAGGAAGGTTAAGATGAACAGTTACAAAAAAATGGTCGATTTTTTTCAACCTGGTATCATTTTAGGGGTTTTGTTTATGTTGTTGTCGTTGTGTGCACCTCAGGAAGATCAGTTCAGGGGATTACGCGAGCAGATGGTAAGAACCCAGATAAAAGCCCGGGGAATTTCTGATGAGAAAGTGCTGGATGCTTTCCGGAAAGTTGAACGGCACAGATTTGTACTGCCGCAATACCTTCGCCATGCCTATGCCGACTCGCCGCTGCCCATCGACGAAGGACAAACCATTTCGCAACCTTACATTGTGGCTTTTATGACCGATGCCCTGGAATTGCAACGAACCGACAAAGTCCTTGAAATCGGCACAGGCTCCGGCTATCAGGCTGCCATTCTTGCCGAATTGTGCGACTCGGTTTTTACCATCGAAATTTTTGAAGAGCTTGCTCAAAAGGCTCAGCAGGTTTTCAATGATTTGGGATACAAAAACATCTGGAGTAAAACCGGCGACGGCTATAAAGGTTGGCCCGAATTTGCACCTTTCGACGCTATAATTGTTACCTGTGCACCATCAGAAATACCCGAGCCGTTGCAGCAACAACTTGCCGAAGGCGGACGCATGATCATTCCTGTTGGAAAAGATCCGGTGCAGCACCTGGTTTTACTGAAAAAAAGAAAAGGGAAAATTAGAGAAGAACGGGTTCTGCCGGTTCGGTTTGTTCCCATGATTGATGAACGGGGTAAAAAATATTAGTCTATTTATTATCAGATGTTTATTTCTGTTCGTTTCGCATTTGTGCGTAAAGTTTGTTGGCAAAAATAAAGTCGTTCAGCTGTTCATTTTCAGTATTTAAAATTTCCTTGTTTGTTCCCTGCCAGCCCACTTCACCTTTCGAAATAAACAGAACAGATTCTCCGATTTCAATCACCGAGTTCATGTCGTGCGTGTTAATCAGGGTGGTCATCTGAAATTCCCGGGTCAAGCTTTGAATGAGCTGGTCAATTACGGTTGAAGTTTCAGGGTCGAGGCCGGAATTGGGTTCGTCGCAAAAAAGGTATTTTGGATTGAGCGCTATGGCACGTGCAATGGCCACCCTTTTTTGCATTCCGCCGCTTATTTCGCTGGGAAACAGGCGAAAAGCCGGAGGTTCAATATTTACGTGGTCGAGGCAGAATGCAACCCGGTTCTGTTTCTCTTTTCCCGACATTTTTGTGAACATATCCAGCGGAAACCTGACATTTTCCTCCACCGAAAGGCTGTCGAACAATGCGCCTCCCTGAAAAACCATCCCAATTTCGCGACGCATTTTTTTTCTGTCTTTTTGGGTCATTTCAACCAGGTTTGTGTCGTCGTACCAGATTTCGCCCTGATCTATTTCGTACAGCCCAAGTATCGATTTGAGCAAAACCGTTTTTCCTGAACCACTTTTCCCGATGATCAGGTTGGTTTTTCCCTTTTCAAACCGGGTTGAAATATTCTTCAAAACGGCCGTTTCTTCAAAAGATTTGTAAACATTTTTTACTTCTATCATGTCAGTAAAAGTCGTGTTAAAATTAAGTCGAACAACAAAATCAGAATATTGGTGTTTACCACTGCTTTTGTGCTTGCCGATCCCACTTCAAGCGCACCACCCTGAACATAATAACCGTAATAGGCCGGCACCGATGCAACGATAAAACCAAAGAATACCGATTTTATCAGTGAAAAAGTTACATAGTAAGGATAAAACAGCCATTGTATGCCATCTATATAGTGAGGAATGGTAATTACACCGGCAATGGGGCCGGTAACCAAACCGCCAAGCAACCCGAAGAATACGCTGATAATGAATAAAAACGGAAAAATGAACACAACAGCCACAATTTTGGGCAGAATGAGGTAGCTGGCCGAATTCACTCCCATAATTTCCAGTGAATCAATTTGTTCGGTAACTCGCATGGTGCCAATTTCGGATGTGATGTTGGAACCGATTTTTCCGGCCATAATCAGGGCCAGCATAGTGGATGAAAATTCAAGGATGAGGGTGTCGCGGGTTCCAAGCCCCACCAGCGTATGAGGATAAATAGGATTCGACATGCTGTAGGCAAACTGAATGGTCATAATTCCGCCAATAAAAACTGAAATAATAATTACAATCCATACCGAATTCACCCCCAGACTGTCAATTTCGTGAAACAACTGCCTGAAATACATTTTATGCTTTTCAGGCCGGGCAAATATTTTACCCAGCAACTGAAAGTACCTCCCTATATGAAAAAAGAATTTCATTTTGTTTTGTTTTTATTGCACCAATCGGGTTTTTTCCCCGAAAAAGTGTTGGGTAAAATTACAACATTAATGGCTGAAACAAAAGACTAACGGGTTAATTGGTATTTCTAACCTGTTTTTGGCCGGTGTTTTTTACCAATTCGCATTAAAAATTTTAAATTTGTCTTAAATAGAAATTTAAATTCTGATGAAAAATAACTATTGTGTAATTATGGCCGGTGGAGTTGGCAGCAGATTCTGGCCATTAAGCCGGCAGGCACGACCCAAACAATTTCTCGATATTTTAGGAACTGGCAGAACCCTCATTCAGCAGACTTTCGACCGGTTTTCATCCATTGTTCCGGTTGAAAATATTTTGGTGGTTACCAGCGTAAGGTATAAAGAACACGTAAAAGAGCAGTTGCCCGAACTGAAGGATGATCAGATTTTGCTTGAGCCATTGCGCAGAAACACTGCACCATGCGTGGCATATGCTTCGTATAAAATAAAAATCAGAAATCCGGAGGCCAATATTATTGTAGCACCTTCAGACCATTTAATTATTAAGGAAGAAGAATTTGTGCGGCAAATCAATCACGGGTTGGATTTTGTAAAGAATAACGACGCTCTGCTGACTTTGGGCATCAAGCCCAGCCGGCCCGAAACCGGTTACGGTTACATTCAGGTGAAGGAGAAGGTGAATTTTAAAGAACTCGACAATTTATATGAGGTGAAAACTTTTACCGAAAAACCAAACCTCGAAATGGCCCGGATTTTTGTGGACAGTGGCGAGTTTTTCTGGAATTCTGGAATTTTCCTCTGGTCGCTCAAATCCATTCTTTCGGCTTTTGATCAGCACCTGAGCGACGTTTCGTCGCTATTTGCCAAAGGAGTTAAGTTGTACAATACCGACGATGAGGTGCATTTTATCAATAAAACCTATTCTGAATGTCAGGGCATTTCAATTGACTACGGCATTATGGAAAAGGCACAAAATGTTTATGTGCTGACTGCAGATTTTGGCTGGAGCGACCTGGGTACATGGGGTTCGCTATACGACAACAAGCAAAAAGATGCCGACGGAAATGTGATCTTGGGAGAAAATGTGCTGACTTACGATACGCGCAATTGTATTGTAAACCTGAGCAAAGAAAAAGTTGCCGTTTTACAGGGTCTGGATGGTTATATTGTTGCAGAATCGAACGATACTTTGATGATTTGCCGCAAAGAAGACGAACAGCAGATTAAGCAGTTTGTTACCGATGTCCGGATTCAGAAAGGTGATTCACTGGTTTAGTTTCCAAATCATTTTTTAACTGCGAAGAAGTGCGCCCGCCATAAGAATATCGGCGGGCCATGTTATTTTTATGTTCTCGCGGTTGCCTTCCACAATGTTTATTGCAACACCAGACTGCTCCAACACCGAGGCATCGTCGGTAAACAGTTCAGAAAATTCCTGCTCGTAGGCTTTTTTAATCACAGAAACCCGAAAAGTTTGCGGTGTTTGCACCAGAAAAAAACGGTTGCGGTCCACAGCTCTTGTTGTTCCGTTGGTTACTTCCCTAACCGATTCGGAAGGCGCAATTACCGGCAAAGCGTTTCCTTTTTCCAGTGCAGTTTGGTAGCAATTTTGAATGGTTTGTGCCGAAACAAGCGGGCGTACGCCATCATGAATGAATACGATTCCTTCATCCTCAATTTTTTCCAGACCGTTGCGTACAGAATAAAACCTTGTTCTTCCACCCGGTACAACCCTGTGATTGATGCTGAAATTATGGTTTTTACATAGTGTTCGCCAGTTATCTGTTTCATTTTCGGGTAAAACCAGAATGAATTCAAAGTACGGATCTGTTTTCAAGAAAGCTTCGAATGTGTGCATTAAAACAGGCTTTCCGTTAATTTCAATAAATTGTTTTGGAATTGCAGAATTCATGCGGGAACCACTTCCGCCTGCCACAATAAGTGCAATCTTTTTCATAATTTTGGATTCATTGTTCAAATGTAACCAAATTCAAAAATAGTATGAAGACTGTATTGCAATTTCTCGGCGAACTGACAAGAAACAACAACCGCGAATGGTTTGAGATGAATAAGAAATGGTATCAGGAAAGTCGCGAAAAGGTGTTGTTTGTAACCGATGTTCTGTTGAACGAGATTAGAAAATTTGATGCTGAAATTCCGGTGTTGGATGCAAAAGACTGCCTGTTCAGAATATATCGCGATGTGCGGTTTTCGCATGATAAGCGTCCGTTTAAAACCAATTTTGGAAGTTTTATTTCCAAAGAAGGAAGAAAAGGACAAAGTCCGGGTTACTATTTTCACATTGAAACGGGTGAAAGCTTTGTAGGAGGCGGCGTTTATATGCCCGAAGCCGGACGGCTGAAAGCAATCCGGCAGTACATCTCCCGTTTTCCGGAAGAATTTTCGGAAATTATAAACCATCCTGAATTTAAGGCATTGTTGCCCGAAATGTATGATCATCAGTTAAAAACCGCTCCCAAAGGCTTTCCCAAAGATCATGAGTTTATTCATTTGCTTCGATACAAATCGTATGTGTTTTCTGCACCTGTGGCCGACCACGATCTGGTGAGCGGGAATTTTATTGAAAAGGCTGTAGATGCCTATAAACAGCTGCATAAACTTAACGCATTTTTATACGATGCATTGAGATGATTTTTGTGACTTTTTATTTTGGAAATTGGCTGCAAACTTTATAACTTTACATCATCTTAACAGATGACCCATATTTTTTTATCTTCCCGATGAAAAAATAGCCCCGGCAAGTCCTTTAGCCGGGGTTTATTTTTTAAATATGTTTTATATTTTTGCCGTCATAAATTTAAAACCAAAATTATGAAACGATTTTTACTGTCCGTAGTTTTTATCACTGCTCTTTTTTCCGCAAAAGCTCAAAATGTTCAGCTCCATTACGACCTGGGCGAAGGAAGAAGCTTTTTTACTTCAACCGTTGAAATGTTCAGACCCGATAGTTGGGGGAGCACCTTTTTCTTCATCGACATGGATTACAGTTCCGACACAAGGAATGTTACCAACGGCGTTTCGCTGGCTTACTGGGAAATTGCTAGGGCGATTAAATGGAATGAAAACCAGAAATTCCAGCCCCGTGTGGAATTCAACTCGGGCGTTTTCAAACTGGATGGTGAAGGACCATGGATTCCAATTGAAAACGTTTTGCTGGCCGGTGTGGAAAGAACGTTTGCGTCAGCCGATTTTTCAAAAATTTTAACCCTGCAGGCCAATTACAAACGCATTAAAGACAAAGAAGATGCTTCGTTTCAGCTAACAGCCGTGTGGACCATTCAAATGCTGGAAGGAAAATTAACCTTTACCGGTTTTGCCGATTTCTGGAAAGAAGAAATGTTCTGGGGGACCGACTATCGTTTCCTTTCTGAGCCTCAGTTGTGGTTCAACGCTTCAAAAAATTTATCGCTGGGAACCGAAATCGAACTGAGCAACAATTTTGTAGCCGATGAATTTAAGGTAATGCCAACCCTGGGTGTAAAATATACCTTCTAAAAACCTGAATTATGCTCGATAAATTTTTCAAACTAAAAGAAAACAAAACTTCTGTAAAAACTGAAGTTCTTGCAGGTATAACCACTTTTATGACCATGGCCTATATTCTGGCTGTGAACCCCGATATTTTAAGTGCCACAGGCATGGATAAGAATGCCCTGTTTACTGCAACAGCACTTTCGGCTATGGTGGCCACTATTGTGATGGCGCTGGTGGCAAAACTGCCGTTTGCCCTTGCTCCGGGTATGGGGTTAAATGCCTTTTTTGCCTTTACCGTGGTTTTGGGTATGGGGCATACCTGGCAATTTGCTTTAACAGCTGTTTTTCTCGAAGGAATTATCTTCCTTCTGCTTACTGCTTTTAATATCAGAGAACTTATTGTAAATGCCATTCCGCTGTCGGTAAAACATGCTGTTTCGGCAGGTATCGGGTTGTTTATTGCATTTATTGGTTTACAAAATGCAGGCGTAATTGTAAACAACGACGCTACGCTGGTAGGTTTGGGCAATATGGGTTCTCCGGCGGTTTTAATC
>CAZCPH010000012.1:0-18395 GCA_964500105.1 uncultured Mariniphaga sp.
AATATAACTATTTTTGGTTATATTTTTATTTTATAACCTTTTTTGGTTATATTTGTGCTGTGGAAAAGAGTAAACAAATAGCAGTTTTAACAGGGGACATTGTAAATTCCGCTGTTTTGAATGAAGCTCAGAAGAAGATTATTCAAAACGGAATTGAGCAATTTATGCACGAAGGAATTCTATTGAGACCAAGGTTTTACAGAGGCGATAGTTTTCAACTGGCTGCAAAACCAATGGTTGCATTGTTGCTTGCGCTAAAATTCAGAATGAAAGTGCGGAGGAAAAATGAAGCTGCTGATCTTAGAATTTCCATTGGCATTGGTGAAGTTTCTTCCTGGAACGAAGATGTTTTATTGGCTGATGGTCCTGCTTTTGTTCTTTCAGGCAAAAACCTGGACAGTTTAAAAAAGAAAGACCTCAATATCATTATTGTAACAGGAAACAAAGAACTGGATAGTGAACTGGAAACCTATTGTTACATGGCTGATGTCCTGTTAAAAAATCTTTCGTCTGTTCAGGCGAATGTGTTGTTTTACAGGTTGGACAGTTTATCTCAGGAGGAGATTGGAGAAATACTTAAAATTTCCCAACCCTCGGTGAGTAAAACGCTAAAAGCAGCAAACTGGAAAGTAATTGAGAAGTTTCTGGAACGCTACGAACAAATAATAGAGAAACACTATGGAAATTCTGAATAGCGTTTTTTTGCCCATGTTAACCGGGCATCTGATTGCCGATTTCTGGTTGCAGCCTGACACCTGGGTGCAACATAAAAGAGAGAACGGATGGAAGTCGAAAAAGCTGATTTTACATGCCGGGCTTGCTTCACTTCTTCCGGTGCTTTTTACATTTCAGCTAAATTTGTGGTGGTTTTTTCCGGTTATTTTTGCCCTGCATTTTGTTACCGATATTTTTAAATCGAAAATAAAAGACAGCATTCCGGCTTTTCTGGCTGACCAGCTATTACATATTGCCGTTCTTTGGGTTTTAGCCATTTATGTAACAGATTCAACCATTTCTGAAAATTTGGCTTCATTTTGGCTTTATGCTGCCGGTTTTGTGTTGGTTACCAATCCTTCAGGAATTTTCACCGGCATGTTTTTGACCGTTGTAATACCAGATAAGAATAAAAAGAAAATATATGATATTTCAGCGTGGATTGGAATTCTGGAACGAATACTTATTCTTATTTTTATTTTTGCCGGTCAATTTACTGCCATTGGTTTTCTTATCGCCGCCAAGTCGATTTTCCGGTTTAACAACACTAGGGAAGACGGAAATATTAAAGCCGAATACTTTCTTTTGGGAACGCTGATTTCATTCACTATGGCTATAGTTGTTGGATTGGTTTTAAATTGGTTGTTGTCGTTATGAAATACTTTAAACTTTAAACATTTCCCGAAGGGATGCCTTCGGCAAAACTCGAAACAATTTTATGCTAGCAAAAAGAATTATACCGTGTCTCGATATCCGTAACGGACAAACCGTTAAGGGGATAAATTTTGTGGACATAAAAGAAGTGGGCGATCCGGTGGAATTGGGCGCCAAATATGCCGCCGACGGCGCCGATGAGCTGGTTTTCCTCGACATTACGGCAACGCAAGAAGGCCGCAAAACCTTTGTGGAACTGGTGAAGCGAATTGCCGCTCACCTGAATATTCCGTTCACTGTAGGAGGTGGAATCAGTGAATTAAGCGATGCCGACAAACTGTTGAGTGCCGGTGCCGATAAAATATCCATCAACTCTTCGGCAGTTCGAAATCCGCAGTTGATTGACGACCTGGCAAAAAGTTTCGGAAGCCAGTTTGTGGTGGTGGCTATCGACGCGCGCGGCGATGAAAACAACCGCTGGACAGTTACCGTGAACGGCGGACGCATTCCAACCGACAAGGAACTGTTTTCGTGGGCAAAAGAGGCAGAAGACCGCGGGGCCGGTGAAATTCTTTTTACCTCAATGAACCACGACGGTACCAAAAACGGATTTGCCAACGAGCAACTGGCCCAACTTGCCGATTCCCTGAAAATCCCCATCATTGCTTCGGGCGGTGCCGGTGCAAAAGAACATTTTGTGGATGTTTTCACCAAAGGAAAAGCAGATGCCGGACTGGCCGCCAGTATTTTTCATTACAACGAAATTCCGATTCCCGAACTGAAGCAGTATTTACGGGAACAGGGAATTGTGGTGCGTTAAATTGTAAATCGTTAAATTCGCGGCAAAATTATTACAAATGAAACCATTTTCAGATATCGAACAAATTGACTTTCAAAAGCTGAACGGCCTGGTACCGGCGGTTATTCAGGATAATTCTACCCAAAAAGTTTTAATGGTGGGCTTTATGAACAAAGAGGCCCTGGAAAAAACGCAGGAATTGGGGAAAGTAACTTTTTTCAGCCGCACCAAAAACCGGTTGTGGACCAAAGGCGAAGAATCAGGAAATTTTCTGAATGTGGTTTCCGTGTTGGTGGATTGCGACAGCGACACCTTGCTCATAAAAGCCAATCCGGTTGGGCCGGTTTGCCATACCGGTGCCGATACCTGCTTTTTCGAAACAAATAAAGCATCTGATATTGATTTCCTGAGTTACCTGCAGGATTTCATCGACAAACGCAAAAAGGAAATGCCCGAAGGCTCTTACACCACTTCACTCTTTAATGAAGGCACAGCCAAAATTTCCCAAAAAGTGGGAGAGGAGGCTGTTGAAACCATTATTGGCGCCATGAAAAATGACGACGGGAATTTTATTTACGAAGCCGGCGATTTGTTGTACCATCTCATCGTTTTATTGACGCACAAAGGATATCGTATAGAAGATGTGGTTAGTGAATTAAAAAAGCGGCATTCCTGAGTGCTGTCCATAACTTCCTCTCTTAAAGTTTATTGTAGAAGATCTTCTTTGTTTGAATTTTAAAAACCTTTCACAGAACATTGTTTTGTAACATAGTTTCATAACATAACTGTATAACATCTGAGATTTTTGGCTGATTTTCATGTGTTTTGAGATTAAGTTGGTAGTTTTGTACATACTGCTAATTCAATAAAAAAAAACTGTATCATGGAAACCGCAACTGCATGTCCAACCAGCACCGCCACAATTCTGGCCTGTCAGAAAATTGCCAAATCGTTTAAAGAAAACATTTTCGAATTGTCGAGAGTTCGAAAGGAATGGGACGCAGAATATGCTACCTCGTTAAATGTTTGGATCAGCGACGTAATAGAGAAATATTACGCAGAAAATCTCGACAGCATTGAGAATAAGAGGTACCGGGAATGGCACGAAGTGATGATTGCCGGATTACAGAGTCTTAAAGTTCTGCGTGCTGCCATTAAAGTTGATTTTAAAAATGACAAGGAATTTATTAAAGAGGTCTTTAAAAAGCTGGGTTACAGCGATTATTTCAGCGATGCAAAAAATGGAGATCATATTAGTCTGTACAGGTTTTTAACCACTTTTGCCAAAAATCTCGATCAGGAAACCCGACAAAAGATTGTTCACAAAAGTGTTCCTGAATCTTTACTGGACAAGATTTTTGAAACAGCACAAGGAATTGAAGAATACAAATGTTGTTTTGAAGCGCTGGAGAGTGAAAATGAATTAAATACGTATGCTCAAAAAGATGTTGCTGAAATTTACGAAACCATTCAGGATATTTGCCGGATAGCAATCGCCTATTATCAGTTCGATCCTGTTAAACGCGACGAATTTAATTTTTACAAGGTAATGGTCAATCTTTAAACTGTCTGATAATTAACTTTTGAAAGCGGCCTGCCGGATTTTTCGACAGGTCGCTTTTTGTTGAGTTTTTAAATTCTGACGTTATACAACGGGTCGGCGCCAATGGTGCCGGTCAGTTCATTCAGGTAATTTTCAGATTCCGTGTATTTCAGCTGATTTTCAGCTTTATCCAGTCTGTTTTGAATTTTCATTTTTTCTGACAGTGACTGGTTGTTTGGTTCAGCCATAAAATCATTCAGATACTGAATTTGCTTGCGAAGGAAATTAGCTTCTTTTTGCTGCTTCAGTTTAAGCCGTTCTTTATACCATTCGGTTTGAAGAACAAATTTCCGGTCGAACTCTTTTCTCAATTCCGGATCGCTTAATTCTTTTCCGTTATAATGACCATAAGCCATCATGTGAAGCAGAATTTTCAGCGGGGGAATTGCGGCTTCCACGCTGCCTTCCTCGAAATATCTCAGAGCCACTTTTTTCTGTGCTTCTGCAATGTTTTTTATACCATCAACATAGTCTTCCATGTTCTGAAGCTCAGGCTGCAGCATTTTATCATTAAAAACCTCCAAAGGTTCATCAAACAACTTGTTCATGCACCTGAACGCAAAATTTTTGTTGATTCTGTAACCCAGTCGGCTTGCCAGAATTTTTTCCCCGTTGTATTCAAAATCTTCCAGTTTGTCGAGGCAATTGTGCTTAATCAGGTTCTTTGCATCCCTGTCTTCGGGCTCCAGCCTTGCCCAAATTTCAGGAATTAAAATGCTGATGTCGTGGTCGAACCGTTTGTGTGGGCCAATATAACCGGCTGCTGAACTAAATCCCTGATATTCAGAAAGTATGTACGAAAGCAGCGCATTGTTCAAATCGGTTGTGGGCACCAGCATATTGAAGGGCCCTTTGGTTAACGCACCTTCAGAACCGGCGCCGGTTGTTGAAGGCGATTTTCCGGTAAGGCTGCAGATGAAATCCATAAAAAGTTCAGGAATTTCCTGGTAATGAATGGGATTATAAACACTTAACGGACGAATTCCCTTTTCTTTTTCTGCCGGATTGTTTCTCCGTCCGGGTAAAACTGCGTTAACCGGAAAGTGAACGGGTTTGTCCGGGTCAATTTTTCGGTGCAGTCTCACCCCAATTTCTGCCAGGTATGAATCCTGATTTTCATTTTTGAAAATGTTACGTTGCAGGTAACGCGGATTGTTTGTTGGTACTCCGTTAACCAAACGTGGGTGCGAAGGAGCAACAAAATAGCAGTCTTTCTGACTTTCAGCTACCTCTTTTACCAATCCTTTTACCGGTTCGGTGTATTTGTCGAAATTAATGGCGTCTTCGTATAAATTTACGGCATCCTGGCGTGTAAGCGGTTCATAATTGGTTAAAAACGTATTGTTTTCAACAATATCGGCCTCTGCGTCTTTATCGTACCCGCGAATTATTGCTTCGTCAGGGCGTTGAAACAGAAAGCTTTCGCAATTGGAAACCAGTTTTACGCTGGGATTTTTGTATTCAGGATTCAGATTGTTCAACCTGTGTGCCGGCAGTGTAATGGAAGCGGTAATATCGTCTTCCATTTGAATTTTCTGGCTTGGAATAAAATCGGAACGCAGCTTGTGCAGGTACCATTTTCCTTCGGGGCTAAAACCGATACGCACGTAGCTCGCCATAATCTTACTGTGTTTATAGCGCAAGGCATTTCCATTCCTGCCATTCACAATTTCCACATTCAGGTATTCTTTCCACGGACCTGTATCCTGCTGGGTGCGGTACATACGTTTAATATACAGCGCAAGCGTTTTTACATGTGTGGGAATACTTTCCAGAAATTTATTGTATTCCCCGGTGTACTGATCAGAAGGGGTAAGCAGTTTCACTGCCGATCCTAATGTTCGGTGCGGGCTCAGGAAAGGCCGCGAAGGACGTGCATTGGGATAGACGGTTTTCCAACGTTTCATGTAATCGTAATTGATCAGCATATCCACCATTTCAGAGTCTTTTTCCAGGTCCTGAATGTAGAACGAACCGTATTTAATGGCGTTTTGCATCGACTTGGAAATTTCTGATTTTCCGCCCCCGGAAACGGTACTCGGTTTGTGGCAGAAAATTCCCTCAGGAGCAGTGTCAATGATTCGCCAGAGTTGCTGTTCCGGGTGTTTTACCAGCTGAAATTTGTGGCCGGTGGGGTGTACATATATTTTTTCAGGCGATAGTCTTAAATTTTCTTTGCGGCCGTTGTTCATCCACGACACCGAACCTTTTTCAATGTCGATATCGGCGTGTTCGTGAATGTAAACAATGTTGGGATATTTTTTATCAACGGCATAGTTTTCTGGCATTACTTCAATTTTATCTGCCAGCAGTTTTTTTACCTCTTCAAAAGTATAGTTGTTGTTGAATTTTCCTGAAAAAGGTTCGCCGTAAATATTGTCGCCCATATTTCCGCGCGGAAAAGCAATGGCGCCGCCAGCGTGCTCTTCCTCAACCAGTCCGTAAAGGTTCGCAGAGTAGCTGATTTGAGTTTTTATTTCCTTTTTGGAATATCCGTAATAGTTGTCGGCAATTAATGTTACAACCACACCCCGGTCGTCGCGGCAGGTTACTTTAAAAGCACCTCCATCGTTGTACAGTTCGTTTTCATCGGTCCAGCACATGCCGTCGTTGCGCTGCCTTTCGGTGGCATCGTTAAAATGCGGCAGACCAATGTCTTTCTTTTTAAGCTTTGTAAGTTGCGGTGCCAGAATAATGCACCCGGTATGTCCAGTCCAGTGTTCAATATCTAATGCGGCATCGTTTTCAGCCAGATTGTGGTCGCCGGCATTGCCAAAAATGGTTTCAACAAAATCGAGGTTGCTTACCAGGCTGCCCGGAGCAAAAAAACGAACTTCCATACTTTTTTGGCTGATTACTCCTTTTACTTCGGGGCAAACAACCGGACGAAGCAGCAGGGAAACCATTATTTTGGCCTGTTCCTTCTGGTTGGCCGTAAACGGAAGAATGTTGATGTCATCCGCAGGTTGAAGCGCTTCGTGAAGCAGGTGGGCAAAGGCAATTTTCGGAACTTCCTTTTTGTCGAGGGCTACAGGAAGTCCACCTTCAACAATATGGAACGTTCCCTTGGTTGTTCGTTTGTCCGCTGCAGGATTGTTCAGAATACCCTGTTTTAACCGGTAAGAGTTCAGTAATTTGTTTTGAAACGTGTTGCCATTGGCAGGAAGACTCACCTCGCGGGCCATGCCCGGCTGATTAAGCACAAAAGTTGAGTTCGGAAGGCGGTAGGGCTTATCAAAATCCAACTCTTTCAGGTAATCATCAATAAAGTTCTGAATGCGGGTGTCTGCCGGCGAAAGATGCCCCGACAACAGTCTCGATTTTTCGCGAAAACTGTTGATTAGTCCTTCAGTAAGCGACATAAACCGGGCACTGGCCAGTTTTGACCCTTCCTCCTTTTCATCCAGAAACAAGGGTTGCCCCAGTGCTGCAAGCTGCAGATTAATGTATTGGATCATTTCCTTCCGGTCTTTTTTCCGGGTTCTTTGGGTATTCTTTTCCATATTTTTTATTGTTGATGTATCATAAAGTACATCAACGAAATTAAGAAATATTTGGAACTATTACCAATACAAAAATACCTTTAAGATTTTTTTGATTTTTGGGTAATGAAGAGTTTACATCTCCCGGTTTCGAACATGCGATGCGGTATGTATTTGCCGGCAATTCAGGAATCCAGCGGTTTAAAGCCTTCGGGAACAATAGATTCTGATGGTTCGTACGGAAACACATCAACTATTGTGCTTACCGCGAGCGAAGAAACTACATAGGGTATTACCATGTACGACAGGCTTTCGTCCAGTCGGGTCAGTGCTTCTTTAATATCATCGGCCATAACGAGATAGTAAGTGCGCAGTTTTTTCTCTTTGCCGGCTTCTTCGTCAATGGTAACCAAATTGATTGTAGCTTTAAACCACCATTCGCCATTGTCGTAGGGAAACACTTCGCCTATTCTCGATTTTTTGATGTCGGTAACGTTAAATTCGCCTTTAACCATTTGTTGCATTTGCCGAATTATCCGGGTTTCGGCGTCGGTAAACGAAACAGCATCAAGCAGAAAGTTTTCTGTAACGATTTGTTCCTTGCCGCTTTCCAGTACTTTGGTATATTTTACTTTACATTCGAACCAGGTTTGCATAAATTATTTTTTAAATGAACGGGCAAAAATAGAAAAAAGAACCGGATACATTTTTATTTATCCGGTTCTAAAGCTAAATCAATTCAAAAGCAATTTTGTGTTTTCTGTTTATCGAATTGTTATTGAATATTCAATTGATTGAAAAATGGAGCCGCCCTACAAACGGCTCCATACAGACAGCTACAGACTAAAAAGCTGAAGAAGGTTTTAGTTGTAGGCACTTTCTCCATGTTCATAAACATCAAGTCCTTCTTCTTCAATGCGTTTGGAGACGCGCAAACCTACTGTTGCTTTAATGGTTTTAAAAAGAATTAATCCCAGACCAAACGCCCATGCAAAAACAGCAACAACACCAATTAACTGTGAGAGCAGCAAATCAAATCCGCCACCGTAGAACAAACCGCCTTCGGTAGCAAACAAACCAACCGAAAGTGTTCCGAATGCGCCGTTTACACCATGCACCGAAACTGCACCAACGGGATCATCAATCCTGAATTTCTGGTCAATTATTTCCACGCTGAAAACCAGGATAATACCTGCTGCTATACCAATAATCAAAGCTCCTCCCGGACTTACGGCATCGGCTCCTGCGGTAATGGCAACCAGACCGGCCAATGCGCCGTTCAGTGCAAGTGATAATGCCGGTCGTTTATACCTCTGCCACGAAATGAAAAGTGCAGTAACGGCACCACCTGCTGCTGCCAGGTTGGTTGTAAGTGCTATGTGTGCAATGGCCAGTGTGTTTTCACTGCCGGCAGCGGCAAGTTGCGAACCCGGGTTGAATCCGAACCAGCCAAACCAAAGGATAAATACACCAAGCGCGGCAAAGGTAAGGTTATGGCCGGGAATGGCTTTAGCTTTACCGTTCACATATTTTCCGGCTCTTGGGCCAAGTACAATGGCGCCGGCCAGACCAACCCATGCACCAACCGAATGAACCAGTGTTGATCCTGCAAAATCAACAAATCCCAACTGATCGAGCCAGCCGCCACCCCATTTCCAGTGGCCCGAAATTGGGTAAATAAATACGGTAATCACCACTGTAAAAATCAGATATGCGTTGAATTTTGTGCGTTCTGCCACGGCTCCCGAAACAATGGTGGCTGCAGTGGCTGCAAACACAGTCTGGAACATGAGGTCGGTTTTGTTGGCATAATCGCCTATTCCGTTATCGTTAAAAAACAAACCGGGCATTCCAATAAAGCCACCAATTGAATCTCCGTACATTAAAGTATATCCAATCAACCAAAACAAAATGGAGCCAATGGCAAAGTCCATCAGGTTTTTTGTGAGAATGTTTGCCGTGTTTTTCGAACGGGTAAATCCCGCTTCAACCATTGCAAAACCGGGTTGCATAAACATTACCAGAAATGTGGCAAGCAGAACCCAAATGTTGTTTACTGATACATATAATTCTTCCATAATATTTTCTTTTAATCGGTTCGTTACTCTTCTTTGCCTTTGATGTAGAGCGATTCGTCGCCAATTTCACCGGTTCTGATCCGATACGACTCTTCAATGGGAATAACAAATATTTTCCCATCGCCTATCTCTCCTGTCCAGGCCGATGACAGTATGGCATTCACGGTTTTTTCCACATTTTTGTCACGCACAATTATGGATAGTTTCGTGCGCTGAATGGTGCTTGTGTCGTAAACAACTCCACGGTAAGCACGACCTTCGCGTGCCTGGCCAACACCCCGTACATCCCAGTACGAGAAAAACTCAATGCCGGCATCGTAGAGAGCTTCCCAAACTTCTTCGAATTTGGTTTTTCGAATAATTGCCTCAATTTTTTTCATATTAGTCTGTTTTATAGTTTATAAAGAAATTCCTACCACAATATAAAATTGTTCAGATGAAGGATTCAGAATAGCTGCCCCGGAAACAGGAAGCGCAAACGAATCGGTTAATTTTACTTCTTTGGAAGTGCCAATGCCAATGTTGCACACATTGAATTTGCCGTCGGTTGTGTAAGCACCGTCACCTCCGCCCAGAAACAGGTCAACAACACCTGCCGATACTCCTGCTTCCAGATAAATGTCGCCTTCACCGCCATTCATCATATAAGCGCCGGTAAGCGAAAAACTACCCACTCCAAAGGTTAGCATGGGTTCAATAAAATGCGAATCCCCATCAAGCCAGCTTGTGCCGGGAAAGTAATAGTCGGTAAGTGTTAATGTGAGCGAAGCATTTTCGCCAAGATCAAAGCCGTAACTTGCATATAGATCTGCTTCGGCAGCTTCGTCGGTTGAAGCATTAAACGAGCCCCAGGCGCCAATGGCAAAACCGCCGCTGCTAAACTCAACCGAGGGCTGAAAGGCAGGCCCCGATCCAAATTTTGCACCTCTCCAGATGTAACTGCTGTAGATGTCGAGACCAGTGCTCCATTCCTGTGCCTGGGCTTGGTTTGGAGATAATGCCGCAATCAAAAGTAAACCTGCTGCAAAAAGGTAAATTTTTTTCATGACTTTAAATTTTTGTGTTGAATTAATTATTAACATAAATATAAAAAATATAATATTTCTATTTAAAACCTTGTTTTTTTTGAGTTATTTTTCATTTTTTTAATTGTTATTTTCATTACACCCTATTGTTTTTATTAATTTTCCACGAAAATGATATGAATTTTTAAGTAGAGACATTTTTATTGACAGAAAAATTGATGAATTAACAAATTATTAAAATATGAATTATAATTATATCAAAAAGTCAATAAAATATTGTTTAAGAAGAAAAATGATTTTAAAAGAGTGGTTTTTCTGATAATTGATTTTTATGATATTTTAAAGGAGTTGTTCGGGTAACCTCATTTTTATTTACGGATAAAAAAACACCTTGATGTCTTGTATTTGGAATCGGATTGTTTTAACTTGTAGCAAAACAAGTTAATAAATTGGAAAGATGGAAAGAATTTGTATTACAGCATTGTTTTTTATTGTTTTTGCATGGCAGTCATTTAGCCAGGAAATTTCAGTTCCCGAACCTGAATTTACCGGGATTGTGTTGTTGGTAAAACCCGACGGACAGGCGGAACAACTTGAAAAACAAAAAGCTGCTTCGGCTTCCAGAGCAGATATTGGTGCGGCGCTTTTCGGTGTTTCAAAAGCCAAAGGCATGAACATGGTAAGCGGTGTTCAAAGTCCGGTGAGGAATGCGGCCAGCGAAAAACTGGCATTTATTGTACGAGTGAAGGAGAACGACAGAGACCCGGTAGAAGTCATCAATCTATTTCGTATGGAGGTGGATCTGAAAAAAGAACGACGGACCATAGTAACCGGAACTGTTAATTTCAACCAAACAACTGCAGCTGACATCGAATTTATTCCTTTTCACGCATCGAAGTATGGCCAAAATTCCTACCTCGTTCAGGTCTCTGACTTGACTCCGGGCGAATATGCTCTTACTCTCGATGGTTCGAGAGACGTTTTTAATCTGTTTGGGATTGACTGATTAATCCGGATTTTTTTGATTCAGGTTTGTCGAAATAATTTCCCCTCTGAAATTTTCTTTGGATCGTGTGTAAAAGGTTATCGGAATTTCAGGTTTTATTTTTTCTTCGCGTACCCAAATCGGGCCGTTAACTTTCTCTCCCGGTTCAATTCTTTCCTGGTTCAAAAAAGAGCCAAACGGAATTGCTTCAATTTCAATTCGGTCTTGCATCATTGCAAGGGCAGGTTCTGAAATGTGATTGGTGAAAATTGTATGCGGACTTTCATTAATTAATTGAACTTCAAAATGATATTTTCCTTCTTTTTTCTCTGTATTTAAAATTTCAATTTCAAGGCCTTTTAACGACTGAAGTTTTTCAATTAAGATAAAACCTTTTTCTTGTCCGGTTGCCATACGCTGAAGATTTGGCGGATTCAAATGTTTCGACTGTACCGCAAAAATGGATTCACCTTCGGCATATTTCTCCTCGTTCCATAAATCGTACTGATTAAAACGGTAAGTTGGCGTTGAAAGGTGAACCGCTGAATCGCCCGTATAAAAAATGTAGTTGCTTATCGCCGCGTAATTGTCGAAAAAACCGACTTTTTTCCCCTGGGCAAGTTCGTTAATTTCCAGCGCATGAGCTTCGCGGTTATAAAAGGTGATTTTCGTGTAACCCACATTCGGAATCACATCCAGTGCGAGGTAAATTCTGAACATTAACAGGAGCGCAATGACCGGGACAGCCAGCCGTTTAAACCACGTTTTAATTTTTAAATCAGTTTTTATCAGGGGGTAGGTTGCCAGCATCAGCATGGGTATTACGGCTGCCGCCCAGTGGGCTTCAATGCGGTTTTTAAAACTCAGCAGGAACAGCACCGCATAAAATCCGACGATATTGAAAACAAGCGCCCGGTCGAAATCATTTTTTATTTTGAATTTGGTGAGTTTCCAGAAAATCAGCACTCCGGTCAGCGGTCCGGCCATTACCAGCTGGTTCAGCAAATTGTCGGTAATATGTTTTAGCCGAAACGGTTTTGCGCGTTCCACCAAATGGTATTTGAATGTGGGAAATTCATTTTCAATTTGCCACCACACATGCGGAATCAGCAACAAAACGGAAACGACCACCGTTAGCCAGAAATATTTATTCCGAAGCAGTTTCAGGTTCGACAGTACGGTAAATCCGATGACCAGAAACGCGTGGTATTTGCTGTAAATCATGGCTGCAATAACCACTGCCAGCAAAATGGAACGCAACCACGACGGTTTTTCCAGAAATTTCCGGTAAAGAATCAGAAACCAAAGGGTGAAAAACAATAGCGGCACATCGGGAATGGCCAGAAATCCTGCAATGTGGGTGTGAACAAGCGGAAAAGAAAGTACAAAAACACCCAAAAAAAGCAGGTCTTCTTGTTCATTCAATTCATTTAAAATAAGCGCGAAAGTTGCAGTAGATAAAAGAATGATGAAAAGTCTCACGCCCAACTCACCAGGCAAAAGCAAATGACCCAGGTGAATAAAAAGTGCTGCCATTGGCGGATGGTCGAAAAAACCCCAGTCCAGGTTTTCAGAATACATCCAGTAATACGATTCGTCGGAATGCAATCCGGTAAAAATGGACTGCAGCAGGTTGATGACAAACCAGGCACCGATGAGATAATAATGTTTTCTGGTCAGGTTGTTCATGGCAGATTATTTTGGTTTTGCAATGAAGTATTTTGTGCCGCTTTCTTTTAAATTCTGTACCGTTGGTTGCAGAAAAGCGGGAAACTTTTCCACAGGAACACGGCTCCACTCTTCTGAGCCTGGCCGTATTTCGTAGTTTTTTAAATCAAGAAAAGGTTCTTCTTTCGGACTGAAAACCAGCAGGTGATTTGAAGTTGACGGGAGCATGTAAACCGTGTCCATGGTTACAACATCCATTTGGTGGCTGCTATGAATCCGGATGTTGGAAGCCGCCCGAATGTTCCCGTAAACGTAAATTTGTTCATTTCCTGACTTCTGGCTGGCTTTGATGTTTTTCACCAGTTGTTCGCCCGGATTGGGCATCAACAGCGGATATAGCAAAATATGTACACTGAAATAAAGCAGCAAAACAAAGTTTGCAAGGATGATTTCTCTGGTAAAGGATTTGAATTTTTCCAAAATCCACAGGCGGGTGAGAATTATCCCGGCAACTGTTCCAAAAATCAGAATTTTATCGGGTAGAATAAAAACGATGTATAAAATATTGATAAACAGAATGAAAAAAGTTAGTCCCTGGAATATTCTTAAAGCTACTTTGGTTCCGCGTGTTTCGGTTTTGGTGATTATAATTGCAAAAAACAGGGAAACCAGCGGAATGACTGGTAGCAAGTAGCGGTCGTAAAACTTGAAAACAGCCGCCGACATCAAAAGTATCATTACCACCCATACAGCAATCAATCCCAATATGGCTTTGGTTTTTGAATCAGCATTCCAAATAAATGGTTTCAGATTTTTTGGTCTCGAAAAAGCAATGATAATCCAAGGTAATGTAAAGGCAACCAAATTGACAATTCCCAGAAAACCGTTGGTAAACACCTGCACAATTTTCGATGAAACCCGTTCACCCACCTGATCGGCAAAAAAAGAACCGATAAATTCCTGTCCATGTTCAATGTACATCAATACAAACCAGCTTATGGCCAAAATAACAGCGAGGATTACAGCTCCGGGATGCATGATTTGTTTCAGCGTTTTTTGTTGCCAGGGATTAAACAACAGGTATAAAAAACTAATTCCGGCAAAGGCAACTGCCGGTAATCCTTTGGTTTCAAAGGCGAAAGCTGCACCCAGGTAAGCCATCCAGTAATATTTTTTTGAAGGGTTTTCACTCCGCATAATTTCCAGAAACCCCCAGACGCTGACGGTGAGAAAAAGCACCAGCAAAATGTCGGGAATGGAGCGGCTGGAGCTCATCAGAACCAATGGATTGGCTGCGGTGATAAAAGCAGCTGTAAGTGCAGTCTTTCTGTCTTTTAAAAGCGATTTCGCCATAAAATAAACGATTGCAATCAGCAATGCACCGGCCAGCCAAAACAAAACCCGAGAAGAAAACTTGCTGACACCCAATGTTTTATAGCTCCCAATTAATGTCCAGTAAGTGACAATGGGTTTCAAAAACCGGTGCGAGCCGTCGGCCTTGTAGGGCGTAAAATAATCTTCCTTGTCCATCATCTGCAACACCGCGTCGGTATAATATTTTTCATCAGGGAAATGAAAAACGTAATCCAGTGCGCCGGGTGCCGAGTAGAGCAAAAACAGCAGCGGGACGATAATCCATGAATATTTTTTCAGTCGGTTTTGCATGGTCAGTATTTTATCAAATACATGGGTTGCAGCACTTCATCGCGGGTTTTGGGATTAATAAACCGGTGTCCGCGATTCAAATACAAATGTCGGTATTCCAAAACAGTATCGGGTTTCAGGTTTAAATCCGAAATCATTTCAAATCCTTCAACATCGGTAAAAATCCAGTTGCCTTTTTTGCCGGCTACGGCTTTCATTTCGTCTTCCGAATAAAGCTGTTCAGCCATCGGTTCGCTGTAAAAAAACAGTTCGTATTGCGGGTAATGAAAGTTGTATAGTTTCTCGTCTGGTTTCGCATTTTCAGTATAAAAACGGGCGGCTTTGGGTGGCGCCTGGTAGCTGAAAATGTAAGGAAAAACATCGGTATTCAGCAGCCACGCCAGACTGGCAAAAGCAATGGCAGAGGGCAGAATCAGTCTGGATACAGAGGTTTTGCTTTTGGTGAAAATATAGATTGTTGCCGCCAAACCGAGCAAAGCAATTAAAGTTGCCTGCCACTCCGGAATCGGGAAAAGATAAATGGCAATGCCAAAAATGGCAACCCAAAGCAATACCGTAACAGCGGTTTGAATCCACCAGAAAATTTTCAACAATTGTGATTTTCGTATCAACGCAATATCAATCCACTTGGCTGTCAACACAGCAATGAGGGGAACAATTCCGAAAATGTAGTTGGGCAACTGACTTTTCGAGGCATTCAGGATAATGAAAAACACCCAGATTCCGGCAAACGTAAAGTATTCGGAAGATTTGAACCGGTTGCTGAACAACGTTTTAAACTCCATGAACGCTGCAGCATAAAACAGCAAACTCCACGGCAGGAAAAGGTAAAGCAGGTTGTGCACATAAAAAATGGGGTCGCTGTTGGGCTGAACATACGTTCCGGTGAGCCTGCCCACATTGTTTTCCCAGAAAAAGAACACAATACCGTCCCAGCCAAACTGGTTCACCAGGCCAATCAGCGCCGGACTTACAATTACAAATGCCAGCACAATGCCGAGGTACCAGCGGTAATCCAGCAAAAACCGAAAATCTTTTCTCAGCAGAATGTGGCCCACAACCGCAAAAGCAGGAATGGCAGCTCCAATGGGCCCTTTGCTCAGCATGGCCAGACCAATTCCGGTAAATCCCAAAATCCAGTGTTTGTTCCGCCTGGTTTGAATAAATTCCGAAAGCTGCCACAGCGCGAAGGTGATGAAAACCTGCAAGGGGGTGTCGGTATGAATGTCCATGCTGTACAGCGTGTAAATGAGCGAAAACGCCATCAGAAATGCTGTGAGCAGCCCCACACGCCGGTTGTATAAACTTCGGCCCAGTCCGTAGGCGGAATAAAATCCGAAAAACACCAGCAGTAAAACCGGAAACTTAAACCAGAAGTTGGAGATTCCACCAATGGCAAATCCCAATGCTCCCAGCCAGAATAGCAGCGGTGGTTTCTGATCGTAGGGTTCGCCGTGCACGGTGAGGTTGATGTAATTTCCGTTTTGAAAAATCTCTTTTGAAACGGTGGCGTATTTCCCTGCATCGCGGGTAACATCAATGGGGAGACCTGCGAAATAAACAGCCAGCGCAAGCCCTGTTAGCGTTAAAAATATGATACGAATTGTTTTGTTTTCGAGCATGAATTGAATGTATATGCCTGTTTTACCAGTAAATGCAGCGCAAAAGTGGCAATTTTTTCAGGAATTATAAACTTCGAAGGCCAAATTGTTTCACGCCAAAATCCATATCTTTGCTCAAATTTCAATTTTATTTAGCATGAAGCTCTGGGGAAAAGGAATTGACGTGAATGAAGCCATCGAGAAGTTTACTGTTGGAAAAGACCGCGAACTGGATGTTTATCTGGCGCCGTACGATATTTTGGGCTCCATGGCGCATGTAACCATGCTCGAATCGGTTGGACTGATTGAAGAAGGTGAACTGCCGGTTCTGCTGGACGCATTGAAAAAACTGTACAGGCAGGCTTCCGAGGGAAATTTTATTATTGAAAACGGCGTGGAGGATGTACATTCTCAGGTGGAATTCCTTTTGACCAAAGAACTGGGCGATTTGGGTAAAAAAATTCACAGCGGTCGCTCGCGAAACGACCAGGTATTGCTTGATTTGAAATTGTTTACCCGCGAAGGAATTCGTGAAATTGTGAATGCAACCAGCGAACTAATCGACACTTTACTGACCAGAAGCGAACAGCACAAAGATGTGCTGATGCCGGGCTACACGCATTTGCAGGTGGCCATGCCGTCGTCGTTTGGCTTGTGGTTTGGCGCTTATGCCGAAAGTTTAACCGACGATCTGGAACTGCTGCTTTCTGCCTTTAAAATTGCCAACCAGAATCCGTTGGGTTCGGCCGCCGGTTATGGTTCATCCTTTCCGCTCGACCGCCAGTTGACAACAGATCTTCTGGGTTTTAGCAACATGAATTACAATGTGGTGTATGCGCAGATGGGGCGGGGCAAAGTGGAAAAAATTGTCGCATTTGCGCTGGCCAACATTGCATCCACACTTTCTAAACTGGCGTACGATGTTTGCCTGTTTAATAGCCAGAACTTCAACTTCGTTGCACTTCCTGCTGAATTTACAACGGGTTCGAGCATTATGCCCCACAAAAAAAATCCTGATGTTTTTGAGTTGATTCGTGGCAAATGCAACAAAATTCAGGGCGTTCCACAGCAAATTGCGCTGACCATAAATAATTTGCCCAGTGGGTATTTTCGCGATTTGCAAACCGTGAAGGAGATTTTTATTCCCCTGTTTGCCGAATTGCACGACTGTCTTTCCATTGCCAGCCTGGCTTTGGGAAAACTACAGGTGAACAAACATATTCTCGATGATGCAAAGTACGATTATCTGTTTAGTGTGGAAGAAGTAAACAAACTGGTTCTTCAGGGGGTTCCGTTCCGCGAAGCTTACCGTCAGGTGGCTGAAAAAATTGAAGCCGGCAATTTTCAACCCGAAAAAAAGGTGCTGCATACCCACCAGGGCAGTATCGGGAATTTGTGCACCGAAAAAATTGCAGCAAAGAAAGCCCGGACAAAAAGCGAATTTCATTTCGAAAAAATTGATTGTGCAATTGAGAAATTGATACGTTAATCGACTTTTTTCTATCCTTTTTATATTTTTAAATGTGTTTTATTGGCTTTTTGGTATTTCGGTCAAAGGTTAATTCTATGTTATGAAACACATATTTTTTTTCGTGTGCTTTAGTTTCTCAACTTCTGTAGCTATTTTTGATTTCAATTCGTAAGTAAAATATGAATTTAACTTTCATTTTTGTTGTTTTTTTTGTTATTGCTTATGTTTTTGTTCTCTTTTAGATAATTTTAAACAAAATAGAAAAATGCTACAGACGAGGTTACCTGATGCACAGGGATATTATAATCCGGAGAATGAACATGATAATTGCGGGATCGGATTTGTTGCCCATATTAAAGGCAAACCATCCCACGATATAGTCAGACGGGGATTGGAGGTTTTACTGAACATGGATCACCGTGGCGCAATCAGTTCCGACAATTCAACTGGCGATGGAGCCGGAATGTTGATGCAGATTCCGCATGAATTCATTACAGAAGAGCTGAAAATGTCTGTTGGTGAGCCCGGAAAATATGGTACAGGACTGGTTTTTCTGCCCAAAGATGAAAGGGAAGCCGATTTGTGTGTCGAGGTACTGACAAAACATATTCAGGCCGAAGGACTTACTCTCGTTGGTTACCGCGATGTAC
>CAZCPH010000013.1:0-18176 GCA_964500105.1 uncultured Mariniphaga sp.
TGGGGCCAGCAATCCGGTTGCATCAATTTGAATTTCGGGCGGACCAATATAATAAAGTCCGGTTTCCAGATTATAGGTTACCAGTTTTCTTTTTCCGATAAACTTTCTGAAACCGATTCCGCCATATGGTGAGATTTTAATCTCTGGTTCAAACTGCATTTTAAATCCACCTACCTTTGACGCAGGTATTGTGATGTCTCCATACTTCATTTCGCTACCGGCAATGCCTTCCAGTTTTGGCTGGAAGTCGTTGAATATTGCGCCACCGGTAAAATAGAGCGATTTGGCGTAAAAATAGTCAGCCAGCAAAAATATCCCTCCGGTTTTGTAATTGAAATCGGCATTGTACGAAATGTCATTTTCATCAAATTGAAAACTGTGTTTCAGATTCAGTGATTCAACTCCGGACTTTAAGGTGAATCGTTTTCCGAAGATATACCGCAGGTTAAAGCCTAAACCGTTTGTTGTTGCCTGACCTCCAATAAACAGACCTTTAGGGTCGGAAAGAATGACCTGTTCCTCTTCCTGAAAATTTTGTCCGGTTGCACTGCTGTAAAAAAAACTGAAAACAAATGCTATGTTCAGATAAATTAAGATTCTGTATTTCATTTATTTATGGATATCGTGAAATTTCTGTGCAAATTTATGATTTAAATAATTTTATAACGATTGATTTGAGTAAAATAATATTTAAGTCTTTTATTTTCAGCATTCATGTTGTTTGTTTATCAGTAAAATGGGAAAATTTTTTCAGAAAAAATGGAGAATGTTTTTTGCTTTTGAATCGGAGAAATGTGATTTTGTTTGAAAAAACAAAAAATCAAAGAAACAAATTTTGATGATTTCTTTTTTCTGAAACTCTTCGTTAGTTTTGCATCATGCAATTTAAAGTGGTTTCAGATTACCATCCAACCGGCGATCAGCCTGAGGCAATCAGGCAGCTGACAGAAGGTTTGAACAACGGCGAGCGGTTTCAAACCCTGCTGGGTGTTACCGGTTCGGGTAAAACCTTTACCATGGCCAATGTGATAGAAAAAGTGCAGCGGCCAGCATTGATTCTGAGTCACAACAAAACTCTGGCTGCCCAGCTGTATGGCGAAATGAAACAGTTTTTTCCTGAAAATTCCGTAGAATATTTCGTTTCGTATTACGATTATTATCAGCCCGAAGCATACCTGCCAACAACCGATACGTACATTGAAAAAGACCTTTCCATCAATCAGGACATAGAAAAACTACGGTTGAGTGCGACATCGGCTTTGCTTTCGGGCCGGCGCGATGTGATTGTGGTTTCTTCGGTTTCTTGTTTGTACGGTATCGGAAATCCGGAAGATTTTCATGCCAACATAACAGAGCTGAAAGTGGGGCAGAAGATGGCCAGAAATGCGATGCTGCGGCAGTTGGTTGATGCGTTGTATTCGCGCAGTGAAGTGGATTTTCAGCGGGGAAACTTCAGGGTGAAAGGTGATTCTGTAGATGTTTTTCCTGCCTATGCAGATACAGCCATTCGAATTGTATTCTGGGGTGATGAAATTGAAGAACTGTCGGGATTTGATCCGCTTTCCGGGCAAACCATTCAGCAAATGGACGAAGTGGTGATTTACCCGGCCAATATTTTTGTTACAACCAAATCGCGTATGCAGGCTGCAATCAGGCAAATACAAGATGACCTGGTGGCACAAATTGACTATTTTAAGGAAATTGGCAAACCTCAGGAAGCCAAACGGCTTCAGGAGCGTGTGGAATACGATATGGAGATGATGCGCGAACTGGGGTATTGCCCCGGAATTGAAAATTATTCGCGCTACTTTGATGGCCGAAAACCCGGAACCCGGCCGTTTTGTCTGCTGGATTATTTTCCGAAAGATTTTCTGACGATAATTGATGAAAGTCACGTAACCATCCCGCAAATCAGGGCTATGTACGGTGGCGATAATTCAAGGAAAATAACGCTTGTGGAATATGGATTTCGGCTTCCGGCAGCTATTGACAACCGTCCGCTAAAGTTTGAAGAATTTGAAAGCATTGTTGATCAAGTGGTTTACGTAAGTGCCACCCCAGCCGATTACGAACTGGCCAAAAGCGAAGGTGTTGTGGTGGAACAGATTATCCGTCCGACCGGATTGCTTGATCCCGTAATTGATGTGCGGCCAAGTGCCAACCAGATTGACGATCTGATGCACGAAATTCATCTGCGGACAGAGAAAAACGAGCGGGTGCTGGTTACCACGCTCACAAAGCGAATGGCCGAAGAATTGTCGAAATACCTGTTGAATATGGGAGTGAAAACGCGGTATATTCACTCTGATGTGGATACGATGGAACGTGTGGAAATTATGGAGCAGCTGCGCAAAGGTGAGTTTGATGTGCTGGTGGGAATTAACCTGTTGCGCGAAGGACTGGACTTGCCCGAAGTGTCGCTGGTGGCCATCCTGGATGCCGACAAGGAAGGTTTTTTGCGATCGGAGCGATCGCTTACGCAAACTGCCGGCCGTGCTGCCCGAAACCTGAATGGAATGGTAATTATGTATGCGGATAAAATTACGGATTCCATGCAGCGTACCATTGACTCAACCAACTACCGTCGTGAAAAACAGCTGAAATTCAACGAGGAAAATAATATTACGCCTACGCAGATTGTAAAACCCACCCGCGAAATTATCGGACTCGAATTCAGGGGAGGTAAAAAGCCGGTGGAATACGGAGAAAGCGGTTTGCCCGATGTTGCTGCCGACCCGGTTGTTCAGTACATGAGTATTAGCGGACTGGAAAAAGCCATTGAAAACCTGAAAAAACAAATGAAAGCTGCCGCCAAAGATCTCGATTTTATTGAAGCCGCGCGCCTGCGTGATGAGATGTTTGCATTTGAGCGATTATTGAAACAGAAGAAAGAAACAACTAACCCAAAATAATATCGGCATCAATACCCAACTCAGAGCGAAGTCTGCGGGCAACCTTTAAAGTCGGTTCACTTTTACCATTCAGGTATTCGCTGATTCTTGACGGACTTACATTTAACAATTCGGCAAGTTTTTTTTGCGAAATGCCCAATTCTGCCATTCTTAACCGAATAATCTCTGCCAATGTTGGTTTGGAAACAGGGTAGTATTGTTCTTCATATTCGGCAACCAGGTCTGAAAGTAAATCCAGTTCAACAAAATTTTTATCACTTTCAGGAGTATTATTTCCTACAATCTGAAGCAATTCTTCGATGCGTTCAACTGATTTTTCATATTGATTTTCTGTTGTGATTTTTGCCATAATTGTTTTCTTAAATCGTTTTACAATCAATCCGGTTATATTCTTCATGAGTGCCAATAAACCGGATGTAAACTTTTTGTGATGCGAAAATAATGATTGCCACCAACCTGTATTGGTTACCTTTGATGTTGAAAACAAATCGGTTATTTCCAACATAATCGGCACTGTTGAATGTTTTTTTAATATCAGATAAATTCTGCCACCTCGATTTTACCGTTTTAAAATACCAATCTTCCAAAGCGACTTTCGAATCTTTTTTATTCACTTTAAATTCTTTTATTCTTTTAAATGTAACAATTCTCATGTGATTCATTTAATTCCAAAAATTGGAATATAATTTTGAATAATAAAATTTTTTTCAATCTGGCGATTTTCTCTTATTTAATTTTCGCTCGCTGAATAAAATGTATTTTTGTACCCGAAACCGAAAAGTGGAATATGAAAGTTAATTTCAGTCGAATCTTCGCAACATTATTGGAGGTAATTGTTGAACCCTTAAAGTTTTGGGAAAAGCAGAAAAAGGTAAAAAATGAAAATCAACACCTGTTTCTAAATTATCTTCTGCCTCTTTTGATTGCGATTTTTCTTGTTGTGTATGCCAGCGAACTGATTCGTGGTACCCGGTTTTACCTCACATTTCCGCTCATGAAAGCCGGTCGTGAGGTGATATTGTTTTTGTTGCAATATGTTATTTCCGTTTTTTTCACCAATGAACTGATAAAACCTTTTGGTGGCGAAAAAAACATTTTTGTTGCCCGCAAACTGGTGGTTTATTCGCTTACTCCTTTTATGTTGGTTTCAACAATTACAAGTATGTTCCCTTTTTTATATGTAATTGAAGTGCTTGGTTTATATGGATTTTATATTTTTTGGGTGGGAGTAAATGCAATGCTAAAATTTCCTGACGGGAAACAAATCCGTTATACTTTGGTTGCCGTAATGGCCAATTTTTTTGTGTTTAGCTTTTTGAGTATTTTTCTGTCGCGATTATTATCTGCATTTTTGTGAAAGTTTTATAAATTTTCGTGAAATCTGGTACTTTTGGCGAAGGTTTTGAAGGAATACTTTTGGTGTATTCCTTCGGAGGAACTGTAAATTGGGAAATTTAAACTTTAAACAATTTTTTGTGGCACATCCTAAGGCAAATATCAATATAAAGAATAAAAAAGCATCGTTTGAGTACGAACTCATTGAAAAATTTATTGCCGGTATGCAACTGGTTGGTACCGAAATAAAATCCATTCGCAACGGAAAAGTGAGTATGAACGACGCCTACTGTCAGTTTCACAGCGGGGAATTGTTTGCCAAAAACATTCATATTTCCGAATATGAGTTGGGAACCTGCAACAATCATGTGGCAAAGCGCGACCGAAAACTGTTGCTTACAAAAAAAGAGTTGCAAAAGCTGGAACGCAAACTGAAAGAATCGGGTCTTACCATTGTTCCCACGCGACTTTTCATGAATGACCGCGGATTGGCGAAGCTGGAAATTGCCCTGGCACGCGGTAAAAAACTGCACGACAAACGCGAAACCCTGAAACAAAAAGATTCCAGACGCGAAATGGACCGGGTGATGAAGTTTTAGTCTCTGGTTTGTCTTCCGTCTTCTCCCGAAGGAATGCCTTCGGCACGACCTCCGACTTCTCCCGAAGGGATGCCTTCGGCACGTCTTCTGACTTCTGACTTCCGACTTCCGTCTCCTTCTCTACACCACCTCCATATTTTCCATTGGAATAATTTTGTCGCCTTTGTATTTCAGCAACAGATTGGCCACTGCCAGTGTATCTTTTTCGCAATACCTAACAATCCGGTCGATATCGTTTTCTTCCCAGTAAATTCGGGCAACCTGACTGCCGTCGATATCGTCTTTTGGTGTGGGGATGTTAAACAGTTCACACAAAAGTGAAAGTGAAGTGTAGTGCTTGTAATCGCCAAATTTCCAGAGTTGAAGCGTGTCAATCAGCTGATCTTTAATTTCCCATGGCTTGGCTCCGGCTATGTCGAGAATTTTTGGCAGGTTGAGGTTGTTTACCAGTGCACGGCGGGCAATGTACGGAAAATCAAACTCCTGGCCGTTGTGCGCACAAAGTCTGCGTTTTCCTTTTCGAGAAAAAGCATCCAGTGCATTGAAAAAGTTTTGTATCAGTTTCTTTTCATCTTCTTCGAAAAATGATTTCACTCTGAAAAACAATTCGCCGTGTTTTTGAAAAACATAACCTACTGAAATGCAGATAATTCTTCCAAATTCGGCGTATATTCCTGCCCTGTCGTAAAGCACTTCGGCCGGTTCGTCGTTGTTAATCTGAAACTGCATTTTGTGTTCCCACAGCTGTTTCCATTTTTCGTTCAGGTCGTTGTAAACCGGTGCTTGTGGTACCGTTTCAATGTCGAGAAAAAGAACTTCTTCAATATTAAGGTTTCTAAGCATTTACCAGGGTTTTAAGGTGTGGTTTATGTGATTTGTCAAAATATTTATGGCCACCTGATTCATTCCTCCCTGCGGAATAATGATGTCGGCAAACCGTTTGGTAGGTTCAATAAACTGTATGTGGCTTGGTCTCACTGTTTTTTCGTATCTGTCGAGTACCTGGTTTACATTGCGGCCACGCTCGTTGATGTCGCGCCGTATAACGCGTGCCAGGCGCAAATCCGAGTCGCAGTCCACATAAACTTTTATGTCCATCAGGTCGCGCAATTTTTTGTTGGTGAGGCATAAAATGCCTTCGACAATTAGCACTTCGCGTGGATCAATGCGTCGTGTTTCTGGCTGGCGGGTGCATGAAATGAAAGAATAAACAGGCTCTTCAATCGATTCGCCGTTAATCAGTTTCTGAATATGTCTGATCATTAATTCAAATTCCACCGAATCCGGGTGGTCGAAATTTTTTGCGCGCCGCTCTTCAAGGCTCAGATGCCCGTTGTCGAAATAGTATGAATCCTGCGATATAAAGGCCACTTCATTTTCCGAAAACTGTTCGGCAATTTTTCTCACCACAGTAGTTTTCCCCGATCCAGTGCCACCCGCAATCCCGATAATCAGCATTTTTTCCTTTTAGTTTATTGTTAATATTGGTTGAAATTCCTTTTTTCAAGCGATATCCTGTCTTGAATTCATTAATTTCGCTGTTGGAAAACGAAGATACAAAAATACATTACGATATGGTAAACCACATAGTACTTTTTAAACTGAAAGATTATCCTGCAGAAGAAAAGAAAGCGGTTATTTCAGAACTGAAAGGCATGCTCGAAGCGCTTCAAACTAAAATTTTCGAAGTAAAATACATCGAAGTTGGAGCGAATTATGAGCTTGATGCAAAAAGCTTCGACCTGGCACTCATTTCCCATTTCGAGACCATCGAAGATTTGGATACTTATCGCGAACATCCTGAGCATCAGAAAGTTGTGGAACGGATTAAGGAAACGACAGTTGAACGTGCCGCCGTTGACTACTTTTTTTGATTTTTAGCCGTCAGCCATTTGTTTTGCTCTGAAAATCAATTTTTTGGAGTATTTTTGAAAAAACAGTAATTAATAAGTTGTTATGTCCGGTTTATATCCATTAAAGTTTAAACCCATCTACCTGGAGAAATTGTGGGGCGGAAACCGCCTGAAGAACCTTCTTGGAAAAGATTTTGGAACGCTTCCCAACTGTGGGGAAAGCTGGGAGCTTTCGGCTGTTGAAGGCAATATTTCTGAAGTAAGCAACGGGTTTCTGGCCGGAAACAACCTCGCCGAACTGGTTGAAATTTATATGGGCGATTTGGTTGGAGACAAGGTGTATAAAAAGTTTGGAATTGAGTTTCCTTTACTGTTTAAATACATTGATGCGAACGACGACCTTTCCGTTCAGGTTCATCCTAATGACGAGTTGTCGGGAAAAAGGCACAACGCCTATGGGAAAACCGAAATGTGGTATGTTATTCATGCCGAAGAAGGCGCTTTAATCAATTCGGGATTCAACCGGCAACTGACGCGCAGTCAATATTTGGATTACCTTGATAATGGAAGACTGAATGAAATTCTTCATTATGACGAGGCGAAACCGGGCGATGTGTTTTTTATTCCGGCCGGACGTGTGCATGCCATCGGAAAAGGCGTAGTACTGGCCGAAATTCAGGAAACATCGGACGTAACCTACCGCATTTTCGATTACAACCGGAAAGATGCACAGGGAAATTACCGTGAACTGCATAACGACCTGGCAATTGATGCCATCGATTTTTCGTACCTCAACGAATACAAAACCCAATACACTGTCGAAAAAAATAAATCTTCGGAAATTGTAAGCTGCGAATATTTTACAACCAACCTGCTTCAGTTTTCAGAAAAGCTGGAAAAGGACTATGCAAAACTCGATTCGTTTATTGTTTACATGAACCTTGACGGAAGATTTTCCATTCGGTTTGAAGAAGGGGAAGAAACCATTGAAAAAGGTGAAACTGTGTTGATTCCGGCAAGTATCGAATCATACAGTTTGCATCCTTTAACGCCTGAAGTAAAAACACTGGAAGTTTATATTAAGTAAGCTTTTTTGTTGTTCTGAATTTTTTGCGAAATTTGTCGCCGGAAACTGTTCCTTATGGATATAAAAGAAGCCCGATTTATTGTGAGCAACACCGATGTTGCAAAATGTCCCCGGCCCGATAAGCCGGAATATGCCTTTATCGGGCGTTCAAATGTGGGCAAATCTTCACTGATTAATATGCTTACCGGCCGGAAATCGCTGGCAAAAACCTCGGGTAAACCGGGGAAAACCCGTTTGATAAACCATTTTTTAATTAACGAAGAGTGGTACCTTGTGGATTTGCCGGGGTACGGATACGCCAAAATAGCCAAAAAAGAACGGGAAAAATGGGAGAAATTCCTCCGGACGTATATCCTTCAGCGAGAAAATCTTTACAACTTGTTTGTGTTAATCGATTCCCGTCATAATCCGCAGCCAATTGATCTTGAGTTTATGGAGTGGCTGGGACTTAGCCAAATCCCGTTTTCAATTGTTTTCACCAAAACCGATAAGTTGAAACCCGAAGAACTGGAAGCCAATATTAAATATTACGAAGAAAAACTGCTGGAAACGTGGGATTCTGTTCCCCCGGTTTTTGTGTCTTCGGCTGAAAAGGGAACAGGCAAAAACGAAATCCTGAAATATATCGCTGAAATTAACGCTTCAAACCTGAAATTGTGATCCGGAAAAAAAGATTTAATGCAATATTTCATTCCAGAAAAAGAGGGAATACATTAACTTTGCCGTATTTCCAAAACGAAAATAAAAACAACATACCAATGGGAAGTAAAAACCATCCGTTAAAAATTTTTACAGGAAGAGCCACACAGTATCTTACTGAAAAAATATGCGACAGCCTTGATGTTGATTTGGGCGTATCCTCATGCCCTGTGTTTTCTGATGGCGAGTTTGAACCGTGCTACGAAGAAACCATTCGTGGTTCACATGTATTTATTGTACAGTCAACTCCTCCGCCGGCCGAAAACCTTTTGGAATTGCTGTTGATGATTGATGCAGCCAAGCGGGCGAGCTCTTCGCACGTGGTTGCCGTAATTCCCTATTTCGGGTATGCGCGCCAGGACAGAAAAGACAAACCGCGCGTATCCATTGGCGCCAAACTGATGGCTGACCTGCTTTCTGCAGCAGGCATCGACCGGGTGATAACCATGGATTTGCATGCCGACCAGATTCAGGGTTTTTTCGATGTTCCCGTCGATCACCTTTATGCATCTGCACTGTTTATACCGTTTATCAGTAAAATGGGGCTCGAAAATCTTACCATTGCATCACCAGATGTGGGTGGTACCAAGCGGGCCAATACATACGCACGAATGTTACAGTCTGACATGGTGATTTGCCATAAAACACGCGCCAAGGCTAATGAAGTGAACAGCATGACCGTGATTGGCGATGTGAAAGGAAAAGACGTAATTATTGTTGACGACATGATTGATACGGCCGGAACCATAACAAAAGCAGCAAACCTGATGAAGAAGGAAGGCGCAAAAAGTGTTCGTGCGTTTGCAGCACATGGTGTGTTGTCGGGTCCGGCTATTGAACGGATTGAACGTTCTGTTTTAGAGGAAGTTTATTTTACCGATTCGCTTCCGCCAAAAACCGGATGCAGTAAAATTAAATACCTCACCATAGCCGATGCGTTGGGCGAAGCCATCCGGAGAGTCTATAAAAATCAGTCGATAAGTTCGTTATATTACCGCTAATTTATATCTTTGCACCGCTTTTTCCGAAAAGCAGAAGCATTTAGGGTGAATGAAATTCATAAAAAACTCATTTGTAGTGGGTTGGGGTTTTATCACTTTTAATTATGCATGCTGTTTGTTCCGCCTGCTGGCGGAAAGGACTGAGTACCATAATTATTAACGTAAAATTTTTAAAATGAAATCATTAAAGATTGTTGGGCAGAAAAGAGAAAGCCTCGGCAAAAAAGACGCAAAAAAGCTGCGTGATCAGGGACTTGTTCCCGGAGTATTGTACGGAAAAGACGAGGTGACTCATCTTGCAGTTCCATTCAGCGATTTAAGGACATTTGTTTACACACCAAGTGTTTATTTAATTGACCTGGAAGTTGATGGCGAAGTAGTTAAAGCTATGATTCAGGATATTCAATGGCATCCGGTTGAAGAGCAGATTCTCCACATCGATTTCCTGAAAATTGAATCAGACAGGCCGGTTAAAATTGGTGTTCCGGTAAAACTTACAGGTACTGCCAAAGGTATAAAAGCCGGGGGTAAACTTAAAGTTAACATGCGTAAGCTGCGTGTGAAAGCACTTGCTGAAAATTTGCCTGATGAGATTGAAATTGATATTACAAAACTGGCCATTGGCGACAGCTTCAACGTGAAAACCTGGATTTTCTCGATAATAAATCGAACCTGATTGTGGGTGTAATTTCTACAAGAGTAGCCAAGTCGGCCATGTCACTTCCTGAAGATGAGGAAGAAGAAGGAGCTGAAGGTGAAGGTGAAGCAGAAGGCGGAGCAGAAGCTTCTGAACCTGCCGAATCATCAGAACAATAAAAAACACATGGAGTGAAGTATTTAATAGCAGGGCTGGGAAACATTGGCCCGGAATATAAAAATACACGTCACAACATCGGATTTCAAATATTGGACGCTCTGGCAGGGGCGTCCAATATTGCTTTTAACGATAAGCGTTACGGCTTTGTGGCCGAATACAAATTCAAAGGGCGGACTTTTTTACTGCTCAAACCAACAACCTACGTTAATCTGAGCGGACGGGCAGTGAATTACTGGCTGAAGAAAGAAAATATTCCTTTGGAAAACCTGCTGGTATTGGTCGACGACCTGGCACTGCCTTTTGGAACGCTGCGTGTAAAAGCAAAGGGAAGCCATGGCGGGCACAACGGTTTGCGAAATATCTCCGAAGTGCTGGGTCGAAACGATTACGCCCGGCTGCGTTTTGGTATTGGCGATCATTTTCATCCGGGATTTCAGGTAGATTATGTGCTGAGCGACTGGTCCCGGGAGGAGAAGGAGCAATTGCCCGAAAAAATGGATTCCTGCATTGAAATTATTCAAAGTTTTGGCACCATTGGTGTTGAACGCACCATGAATTTTTTCAACAAAAAGAAATAGCATGGCCGAAAGTGTACGAGTTGACAAATGGCTTTGGGCAGTACGGGTTTTTAAAACCAGAAGTATGGCTACTGAAGCCTGTAAAAAAGGACGTGTAGAAATTGGCGACTTGCCCGTGAAAGCTTCCCGCGAAGTGCATCCCGGCGAAGTGGTTAAAGTACGGAAACCTCCGCTCACCCGAAGTTTTAAGGTGCTCGCCCTGGCCGAAAAACGCTTGTCGGCCAAACTGGCTGCCGATTTTGTTGAAGATGTAACGCCACCCGAAGAACTGGAAATTCTGGAAATGCAAAAACAGATGAACTGGATTTCGCGCGACCGCGGTGCCGGCAGGCCTACAAAAAAAGAACGCCGCAAACTCGACGATTTTTTCGATTTATAAGAGTAAACGGTTGGTTTGCAAAATTTTACTCAAACTATTTTATTTCAGAAAGATGCTGATTGCACAACAAAAACGAAAAGAGAATATTGCTGAATACATTTTGTACCTCTATCAGGTGGAAGATTTAATCCGGGCATTTCAGCTCGACATGGATCTGATTGATGAAAACCTTGTTACAAGGTATCAGGCAGAAGAAAAAAATGCGAAAGAGATTTCATCCTGGTACCGCAACCTGGTTGTGATGATGGAAAAGGAGGGAAAGCAGAAAACGGGGCACTTGCAGTTTCTGACAAACCTGGTAAATGACCTCAATGAATTTCATTTGAAACTAATGAATACCGAGGCAGATCCTGTGTATGTTTCAGCTTATAAGGGTGTTGCAGGTTTGGTTAATGAGTTGAAGCAAAAAAATCCGGCAGCCGAAAACGATGTGCAGGTAGCCATTGATGGCATTTACGGATACCTGTTATTGAAAATCCAGAAAAAAGAGATAACCGCTGAAACCGAAGAGGCAGTAAAACGATTGAGCAATTGGCTGGCGAATTTGTCCAAACTGTTTAAAGATTTTGAATCCGGAGATTTAGAGATTTAACTCATCAGTTTCCGGAAAATAGGAGCGCTCTTCGGCTGTGGGAATCCGGCATTCACTCTTTTTCCCAAACCAGCGATAGCGGTTTCGGGCAATCCAGCGGTAAATTGCATTTCTCCAGTTTAGAGGCAAAGTTTTAAAAGCAGTCATCCAGGCCCATGGGGCAGGCAAAAGCCGGGCAATTTCAAGCGCAGCTTCCGATTCATAAAAAATATTGTTTTTGTAGATTAAAATCACCGAATCTGTTTCTTCCGGAATCCGGAATTTTTCCCTGATTTTCTCACCGGCTTCCGACTGCAGTGCAACAAACCGAAACTGTTTTTTTTGATCTCTTTTCATGATAAAATCCACTGTTCCGTTGCATAAATTGCACACGCCGTCAAAAAGTATTAGCGGATTTTCAATCATTTAATTCATTTTTTACCCTGCATTGTAGCTGTGGCCGGTTAACCCTTCGCCACGTGTGTAAAAACGGGTTGTTGGGTAAGCAAACTGAATATCGTTATGGTTTCGAAACTGATTCAGAATTTCCTGCCATATTTCATTTTCTGTTCCCCGGCGTTTGCGCGGGTTACACAAATAACGGACAGTGAGTTGCACGCCAAATTCTTTTATTGAGGTATAAACGTATGGCGTTAAGTGCGTATAGTGAATCATAAAATTTTTACTGGCTTCAAAAATTTCCCGTTCAGCTGCCCGGTCAATATTTTCTGTCTTTCGGTTAGCAATATCCTGAAGTATATTTTTTGCTTTTTCCCAGTTGCTTTCAAATGTTAGTCGCACCGGCATTTCGTTCCAGATGTAGTCGAATCCGGTGCTGTAGTTCATTTGCGGTTCGGTAAAAACCTTTCCGTTGGGCAAATGAATAATTCGTCCGGTACTCTGGTCGGCTTCCACCCAGTTATTTATTTCCAAAATGGTAAACTGGAAAAGACGAATATCGATAACATCGCCGGCATGTTCGCCAATTTGTATGCGGTCTCCAACAATAAACGGATGCCTGAACAGAATGAAAAACCAGCCGGCAAGATTGGTAAGCGGATCCTTCAACGCAATGGCCAACCCCGCAGAAAACAGTCCCAGAAATGCACCAAATTGCCTGAACGCCTGCAGCCACACACTTCCAACCAGAATTAAACCCAGAAACGGAAAGATAAACGAAATGGTTCGTTTCCACTGGTAGCGGGTTTTTACATTTTTTGTCTGCTGCCACACAATGCGCAGCAGGACGATTTTCACCAGATATAAAACCAGGATAATAACCAGCGATAGCAAAATCTTGCTTAACGTTTCGTGAGGTAATCCGGTAGATGCAGCCCAAAATTCAAAGACTTTATTCATTGTTTTTTTTCTTACGGTTGGAAATTACAAATTTTAAATCAAATGCTTCTCCTGAACCTGAAATCACCTGCATAGTTAGTTGTTTTACAGCCATTTCTTTTTTCTGAAAAAATACAACATACCGGCCGCAACAGCCGTCATTACACCAAGCATGATGAAATAGGCGTATTTGTAGTGCAGTTCAGGAAGGTAATCGAAGTTTGTGCCGTAAACTCCGGCAATAAATGTAAGAGGAATAAAAATAGAGGCAAAAATGGTAAGAACCTTCATTACTTCGTTGGTGCGGTTGGCCACATTCGAGTGATAAATGTTGAGATAGTCGTTTGCCATATTGTGATAAATTTCAACAGCTTCAAGCACTTGTGTGGTTAAATCGTTTAAATCTTTCAAAAAGCTAATTGTTTTCTTCTGAATGAGGTTCGATTCTGTTTTATTCAGAACGAGCATCATTTCTTTGAGCGGGAAAACAGATTTACGAATAAAACCAACATTTGTTTTTTGCCGGTATATTTTTTCCAGCACCGGTTTCTGATCATTTTTCAGCACCTCATCTTCCATGGCCTCCATGGTGGAGCCGAGGCTTTCAATGCAATGAATATAGCCGTCAACCAGGGTGTCAATCAGCACATATGCGAGGTAGTCAGCACCAGACTGGCGGATTCTTCCCCGGCTGTTTCTGATTCGCTCGCGCACCGGTTCAAAATAGCGTGCCGGTTTTTCCTGAAAGGTTATTAACGTGTTTTCATTCAGAACAATAGAGATCTGGTCACCGGTCACTTTTCCGGTATCATCATGGTAATGAAGCATTTTCAGGAAAAAAGTAAGGTTGGAACTGTTTTCTGTCACTTTTGGCCGCTGGTCGGTATTCAGAATATCTTCCAGCTCCAGCGGGTGAATGAAAAAACGTTCACCGGCTCTGGCAATCAGCTCTGTATCCTGAAGCCCGTAAACATTAACCCATAAAACCGAGCCTTCTGCAATTGTTTCAGGAATTTCATCAATAGCCGTCAGCTGCTTTTCTTCCAGAGTTTCCTTGTTGTAAACCATCAGGTGAATTTCGGGTTTTTCCATTTTCTGGTTCCCGATAAAAATCAAGGAGCCGGGCGAAGCTCCCTGCGACTTTTTCCTGCTTTTTATAAAACGTGCCATTAATCAATGGTTTTTTGTTCTTCAGAATGTACAAACAAAATAGTACCCAGTTCATCGTATCCTTCAAACACCTTCTCTTTTTCTTTTTTGATCCGTTCTTCACGCATTCCAATAAGTGTAATGCCGGCATTCGAAGAATTTTCGTTGATGATTGATTTAATGGAAACTTCAGGCTCTTGAATAATCAGCTTGATATTCTTTCCTGAAATGGGAAGTCGTCCCGAAAGAACAAGTTCGTCCATCGCCTTTTTTGTGCTTTCAACTTCTTCCGGTCGGCAAATATTGAATATTTGTATATGGCCTTTTTTCCAATCGGGATGCCCCGAAATGATGAACCCGAGAAAAATCATAAGGTTGGCATTTTCCGTGTCGAGCGAATTTATCCAGATATGAATGCCTTTGCTGTATGGGATTTCACGATTGCTTGATGCCAGAATACAAATGTCGAAGTCACCTGAATTTACCAGTGCAAAGTTGTCGATGATTTCAGTCAGGTTGGTCGGGTTTTCCTTGTCGTATTCAAAAATTACCATGTTATTTTCCATTCCCGCAATTCCGGGTATTTGAATGGCCTGCGCTATTGCTGATGTGTTGGATGGTGAAATCAACGTATCGATATATACATGGTTTTCAATGTTGTTTACATGCTCCAGTAATTTTTTATGTTCCATGCGTGCCTGTTCGGAAGTGTTTTTGGAATACAATATGGTGCAAATAGGTTCCAAAACCGTATTTGTATGAAATCCAGTTGAGCAGCCTGAAAGCTTTATCGCGTTTAAAAGAATCTTTGGAAATGCAAATTGCACTTGGCCTCCACTCGCGTTGATCTTTTTTGCTTTGTTTGTTCTGAATCATCACCTGCAGGTTCCGGTTCAGCTGGAACAGTGCATTGGCGAATATGGACGCAAATCCTTTGCGCGATTTGTGGTAATAGTCCACATAAAGGTAGATGGCAGCTATGAGCCCGAACGAAAACAGGGCATAGAGTGTACTTATTTTGAACATCACCCAAACGGCTACAATAAAGCCGGTTAACGAAATGTACCAGCGTGATTTGAACGACGGCCGGTAGGAGGGAGAAGAACCAAAATGGTTCAGAAATGAAATCAGGCAAAGCGACCCGTAGGTAACCATAAAAAACATGGAGATTATGGAAGCAACCGCGTTGACATCGCCCAGGGCAACAAAGATGAATGCAATTACGGAAGTGACCAGTGAGGCATTTACCGGTTCATTGTCTTCTGCACGCCCTTTGGAAAGCCAGAAGTTTACTTTTTTTGAAGGAAATGCTCTGTCAAGAGCCAGTGCCTGCAGTGTGCGGGGTGCCACCATAACCGAGCCGAGCGCCGATGAAATGGTAGATGCCGCAAGGCCTAACGGAATAACAATGGCACCACCCAAAGCAATCCGGGCCATAATAAGCTGGTGTTCCAGCAGATCTTCAATTGGCGCCGATTTGGCCAGTTTAAAAACTATGAAAAAGTAAAGAATCATTCCTGTAAAAGTGGCCAGGGTTGTACCAAGTGGAATGGAAACCGAAGGTTTTTTCAAATCTCCGGAAAGTCCAACGCCGGCGGTCATGCCTGTAAAAGCAGGAAAAATTATGGCAAACACCACAAAAAAGTCTTGCGGATTTCGGAGTTGTGCAGTGCCCAGATTAAAAGTCGATTGGTCGGCATGACCCGTATTGCCGAGGAAAAACATAACCAGGGAAATAAACAGAATTGCGACAACAATGTAGAGTGCTTTTACGCCCAGGTTGGCTCCTTTTTTTATAATCAAAACGGCTAATCCGGCCATAACAGGTAAGCTGATGGCCTGGCGCGGCAGTGTAAAGCCAAAGTTTTCGGTTATGTAATTGAACAGGAATTCGAATGCTTCGGTAAATGCAATTACATAAAACGCTACACTGATGGCCTGCGAAAAAAACAGGGCAATACCGATGGTTGCACCGATGTTTAGTCCAAATGACCGGGAGATAATAAAGTATTCACCTCCGCCTTCCACCCGTTTATTGGTTGCAATTTCGGAAATAGCAAGTGCCGTGGGTATCGTAACCAGGTGACCCAGCAATATGATCAGAATTACACCCCAGAAACCAAGTGTTCCAACAGCAAAACCAAACCTCAGAAATAAAATTGCACCCAGAATAGTGGAGATCGCTGTGAAAAAAACAGGTGCAGTGCCAAACTTTTTAGAATCAGTGTTCATAAAAGACCAGGTTATTTTTTCCGAAAGATAAAAAATGAATTGGTAAAACGGTAATCAGTCCGGTAAATACAAATCTCTGTCTTTTGAATTTTTTTCGCAAATAATGAAATGTATTTCAGTATTTCTGATGCAATGGATGCTGCAATTTCTTAATTTTGGGAATATTGTCATTTAAAATAGAAGCTTATGAACAGGGAAGAATTCAGGGAAAAAGCAAAGAAAAGCATAGACGCCCTTTTTGAAAAAATTGAAGAACTCGAGTCGAAGAAAGGTGATCTGAAAGAAAAGTCGAAAGCTAAATACAACGAAATTATGGCTGAGATAAAAGAAATCGAGGCCGAGCTGGAAGCAAAGTACAGAAAATTTGAGGAAGCCGGAGACAGCAAGTGGGATGAGGCAAAAGATGCTTTTTCGAAAAGTGCCGAATCCTTTAAAGAAGCTTTTCAACATTTAGCATCGTTGTTTAAAAATCAGCCTTCCGGCGAAAAAGAAGAGGAAAAAAACGAAGCCTGACTTAAAAGGGTGAAAGCAGGTTGTTTTCACTATAATTTTTTTGTTGGTATTTTTTTTAATTCGATATCACATTTTTGTCTATATTATAACCTTGATTTTGGTTATATTTTAGTCAGAATGAATAACAAGAAAATTGAGTATAAGCTTCAGGTTTTAGCCGACGCGGCCAAATACGATGTTTCCTGCGCATCCAGCGGCAGCAACCGGAGAAATGCCACAAACGGCATTGGCAGCGGGGTGGCCTTTGGAATTTGCCACAGCTTTACCGAAGACGGTCGCTGCATCAGTCTGTTCAAAATTCTGATGACCAACCATTGTATTTACGATTGTGCCTACTGCGTGAACCGCCGCAGCAACGACCGCCCCCGTGCGACATTTACTCCGCAGGAGATTGTGGATCTCACCATCGGGTTTTACCGTCGCAATTATATCGAAGGCCTTTTTCTAAGTTCCGGAGTTATTAAAAGTCCTGATTATACCATGGAGCGAATGGTTCAGGTTGCACGAAAGCTTCGTCTCGAAGAGAATTATTACGGGTACATTCACATGAAAGCCATTCCGGGAGCCAGTGAAGAACTGATTCGACAGGCCGGGCTTTTTGCCGACCGGCTGAGTGTTAATATTGAAATCCCGACTGAACCCAACCTGAAAAAGCTGGCACCGGAGAAGGATTTTTCAGGAATTATGACACCCATGGAGCAGATTCGAAATGAAATAGTGGTGAGTAAGGAGGAACGAAAAAAATACCGGAAAGCACCGCTTTTTGCACCGGCCGGGCAGAGCACCCAACTGATTGTGGGGGCAACACCCGAAACCGACCGGCAAATCATTTTATTATCGTCGAACCTGTATCAAACACAAAACCTGAAACGAGTCTATTTTTCAGGTTATATTCCGGTAAATGCCTACGACCAACGCCTCCCGGCCATCAATAAACCGCCGCTGGTACGCGAAAACCGGCTGTACCAAAGTGACTGGCTCATGCGGTTTTACCGGTTTAAAGCCGAAGAAATTCTCAGCGAAGACCAGCCTTTTCTCGATCTGGATGTGGACCCCAAACTAGGATACGCCCTGCGCAACCTTCATCTTTTTCCAGTCGATATAAACACAGCA